>JAIOJM010000089.1 GCA_019911785.1 Sulfuricella sp.
TAGCCCCGGCTCTTGTTGCAGCCGGCCTGGACCCCGCTGCTTACTTTAGCGGCACCGCCGGCGGCGAGACGGGGCCCTCGTCCTTCTCGGGTTCGCCCTCATCGACCGCGGGTGGCGGAGGCGGTCGGTCCGCCAGCCCCAGCTAACATCAGCCTGTCCCAAGTTTCGCAAATGGCAGCAATATGCTGCCATTTTTTGTGTGTGAAACGAGCGCCATGATGACGAGCGATTCAACCGGACTTATTGATGATAACCTGCCGCAAGTGCGCGACGGCTGGATCTATTATGGCCTGCTTGCCTTGTTGGTGTGGGCGCCATTGCCACTCGCCAGCAACCGCACTTGGGGTATCGGCATTCTCGCAATCTGGATGCTGGTGTTGCTCTCAGGCGCGGCGCTTGCCTGGAGGCGCCATGCCGGGGCGGCATTCTCGCGGTTAAGGGAGTTCCGCTGGCCGCTCATATTGCTTGGCGGTTTCGTGCTGCTCACCTTTCTGCAAACCCTGCCTCTCCCTGCCAACATGGTCGCGCTGCTATCCCCGGAAAGCTATCGCGTGCAGGATGCCGCCGGGCTGACCGCCTCGGGGCTTCCCATGCGACTGTCAATAGACGTTTTTCAGTCCCGCATTTTTGCCACCTTGAGCTTTGTCTATTTGCTGGCGTTTGCGCTTACAGCCCTCCTCACGCGCAATGCCGAGCGCCTGGAGACGCTGGCACAAACACTGGTATGGAGCGGCTTGCTGCAGGCATTGATCGGTGTGCTTCTATTTTCCTTCGGGGCGCATTATCAGCTTTTTTTTACCGAACTGGTTCACGGCAAGGTGATCGGGACTTTTGTTAACCAAAATCACTTTGCCGGTTACATGGAGATGTGCCTTGCTGTCGGCATCGGTTTGATGCTGGCCCGGCTGGGCAACAGCAAACCCGGTCAGGGCGGCTGGCGGCAACGGCTGGTTTCGGCACTCGGTTTTCTCATCAGCGCCAAGATGCGGCTTCGCCTGATGCTGATTGTAATGGTGATTGCTCTGGTACTCACACGCTCGCGCATGGGCAATACCGCCTTCTTTGCTTCCATGCTCGTCGTCGGCCTCGTCGCCATTGCGCTTTCCCGGCGCGGCGCGCCCGCCACCGTGTGGCTTATCGTCAGCCTGGTGATCATCGACGTTTTCATCATCGGCACCTGGGTCGGCCTGGAGAAAGTCATGCACCGTATCCAGGAAACCACCGTTGTTACCGAGCAAGGTCGAAGTGAGGATTCGCTGGAGCAGCGAATCGAACCGGCGGTTTATGCTATCGAGCTGGTGCGGGATTTTCCTGTTTTCGGCAGTGGCGGCGGCAGTTTCTACAATGCCTTTGCGCGTTACCGCCCGCCGGAAATCACCGCCTATTTTGACCACGCTCATAACGATTACGTCGAAATTGCCAGCGATACCGGATTGCTCGGATTTTCCCTGCTGGGCGGGGTGGTTCTGCTGGTTATGGGCCGCGCCCTATGGGTGCTCTACCGACGACATTCCAGCCTGCCGCGCGGCATGGCCTTTGCAGGACTAATGGCCATTGTCGCCCTGGGCATCCATAGTACAGTCGATTTCAACCTGCAAATTCCCGCCAACGCGCTAACGTTTACCGTTATTCTTGCGCTGGCATGGTCTGGTGCAGTGTTGCCTTCCCGACAAAAATAGAGGATACAAAAATTGGGGAATCCATTATAGTCCTGCTAGTAGATAGTCACGTTGAATTTGCGTGATGTAGGAGCGACCTCCGGTCGCGAACCACCGAATTCGCGACCTGGAGGTCGCTCCTACATACTTGGGTTTATTCAGCTGAAGCCCAACCTATATCCGGAAAATTCAGCATGACGCCAACCAAAGATTAAAGACTGAGAGACTTCAATGGTGACAGGTAAAGTAGCCATGGATAGCAGTGATGAGCGCCGGGGCGCCGGGGGTGTTGTGTGACGTTGCGCCGCCAGTTGTTTGCCGGATTGTCTGTTATCTTCCTGCTGGTTTTTTTAAGCTTGCTGGTTATTACAGTCCACTCCACTCGCACCTATCTCCAGCAGCAACTCGCATCCCATGCACAGGATGCCGCCACTGCGCTTTCCCACCCACTGTCACAGTCCCTGGCCAGGAATGAGCTCACGCTGGCAGAAACGCAAATAGCAACGATGTTCGATCGCGGCTATTTCAAACAGGTCATCGTTCTTTCCTCAAGCGGCACCCAACTTCTGGCAAAGGAACTTCCACCGCGCATCGAAAAAGTCCCGCTCTGGTTCTCAACCCTGTTCCCCCTCGAAACCCAAGCCGGCGAAGCCTTTCTTGCTTCAGGCTGGAAACAGCTTGGAAAAGTGGTAATAACCAGCCAGCCGACCATTGCTTACCAGTATCTGTGGCGTACTACGACAGAAATGTTCTGGTGGATTTTTGGTCTCTACCTTCTTTCCTTGCTCGCCACCCACATCCTGCTGCGCATCATTCTGGAACCCCTGCTGCACATCGAGAATGCCGCGCTGGCCATTCGCAAAAAGCGTTTCGAGCAAATTGCGCAAATCCCGAAGGCGCGGGAGCTTCAACGTGTTGTCGTTGCAATGAATGACATGTCGGGGCGTATTTCGGAAATGCTCGATGCTGAAGTGTCGCGCGCAGAGGGATTCCGTCGCGAAGCCTACGAAGACACCCTCACCCGGCTGGAAAACCGCCGCAGTTTTGACCTGAGGCTGACGCAAATTCTGGAAGGTGGGGAGCCGTTCACCAGCGGCATGGCGTTGATTCTGGAGATAAACGGCCTCAAGGAACTAAACACCGAGCAGGGTTACCGCCAGGGCGATACATTGCTGGCCGGGTTGGCCCAGTCCGCGCGCGAAGTCATGGGGGACCGTTCGATCATCCTGGCGCGCATCGGGGGGACCGCTTTTGCCTTCGTTTGCCTGGACATTTCAGCTTCGGAAGGCGAGACGTTGGCCAACTCGCTGAAAATGCGCCTGGGTAACGATATCGCACGCAGCGAGGCATGCACGCATGTTTCGTTCAACTTCGGGGTAGCCCACTTCCGATATGGAAATACACGTGCCCAGATTCTGGCACGCACCGACCTGGCCCTGGAAGGTGCCCGTCAGTCCGGTCCCAACACCATGCAAATTGTCGGTGACGATGGTCATGATGCCAGTTCGATGGGGTCATTCGGCTGGCGCATGATGCTCCAGAAGGCACTGGCTGAAGGCCGTTGGGTACTGTTAGCGCAACGTGTCGTCGCCCTGGCCGACCAATCCGTGCTGCACCACGAGGTAATGTCACGCCTGATCGATTCACAAGGCAATCTAGCCCCGGCATCGTACTTCCTGCCCATGGCGGTCCGCCACAATTTCATGGTAGAAGTAGACCGTGCCCTGATCAACCTCACCCTGAACCTGTTCGAACACCCGCAAGGCCAGGTTCAACGGGTGGCGGTCAATATCTCCGCACAGTGCGTCAAGGATGACGATTTTGTAAGATGGCTTGACGAAAAGCTGAAAGAGCTTGGCTCACGCGCAAGCCAGCTGATGTTCGAAATGAGCGAGTTTGGCTGCTCACGCGACATGGCGGCGACGCGCCGCTTTGTCACCATGCTGCGTGGGCGTGGCGTGGCCTTCGGCATTGACCATTTCGGACTATCCCCGCAATCGCTCAACACCCTGCGCCAATTGCCCCCGGATTATCTCAAACTGGACGGCGGACTGGTGCGCGAGTTACTGCACAACGAAGACAGCCGCCTGATGTTCAAATCCATCATGCATCTGGCACACTCGCTGAAGGTGCCGGTTATTGCGGAGTGCGTCGAATCTGAGGAGCAGATTCCCCTGCTGCGGGAAAATCAGGTTGAAGGCGTCCAAGGTTATCACATCGGCATGCCGGAGCCGATATAACCTCATTACTGACCATTCTATGTTTATGTAATTTATGATAAAATTCTGGCCATGTGCTTATTTATTCGGCTGAAATCCATCCAGGATTGTCCATTTGAATGCTCGTTCATGTAGGAGCGCCGCCCCCGGCGCGAATGCGGACGTAAATCGCGGCGAGGGCGCCGCTCCTACAGCGGTGTTTTGGCTCTAAATGGATAATCTAGGCTCATGTCAGCTGGTGTTTTTAAATCTTGAAGATGTGCGCCGAAAGTGAAAAAATCAGCATTCCCAGGCCAACTAGCCCTGCTTTTGACTGCCGCTCTTGCACAGGCAGCATGGGCAGAAAGCGGGGATGCCCCCACCCAACAAACCCCTGCGCAGACTGAAACAGCCAGCCCTTCTGCCGAAACAGGTGCGGCTAACGGCGGCAAATGGTTTGATGCCACGACCAGTGCCGGCCAGCAGGCATTCACACCCAACTACGAGCAAGGCGGCGGTGGGCTGAAGACAGCCCCGGCAAGAGGGACTCCGATCAGAACAAGCAGCGGCATCTTCATTTACCCGGGTGTCAAGGTCGGCCTTGGATACAATGACAATATCCTGGGCACCCCTACAGACCCCGCTTCTTCCTCGCTTGTTACCCTGCAACCAGGAGTGGTGGGCGAAATGAAAACCCATGGCGACCGTTATACCGCCAGCTATGCCGGAAACTACACGGAATACGCCGGCAGCTCCAGTGACCATTTCAACCACCATACGCTCATGCTCGCCGGAGACAATATTTTTACCAGCCGTGCCAGGCTGAGCTGGGATGCCGGCTACAATATAGGAACCGACCCCCGCGGCTCCACTGACCGCGCCATCTCCACCGAACCGGATCGCTGGCATTCACCCATGGCAAGCGCACTGTTCGCTTATGGCGCAGCGGGCGCCACCGGTCGTGTTGAACTGGAAGCCTCCGTGCAAAACAAGCGCTACGATAACAACCGGGCCAGCACCGAATCTGCCGATGTGAACCTGAGCAGCGTTTCCGGCCGTTTCTTTTACCGCGTAGCGCCCAAGACCTCGATGCTATTCGAGTTACGTGACAGCAAGGCCGACTATCAACTCGCCACATCCCTTCTGGACAACACTGAACGCCGCTATTATGTGGGCGCAACCTGGGAAGCTACGGCGGCAACCACGGGCATCATCAAGGTTGGACGGCTGACAAAAGATTTTAACGATACGGGAAGCGCAGGCTTTACGGGTTCCAGCTGGGAAGGGACGGTACGCTGGAAACCTCTTACCTACTCGGCTTTTGACCTGGTCACCTCAAAATCCACATCCGATTCGACCGGCTTCGGAAATTACCTGGTCAACCAGAATGTTTCCGTTGCCTGGAACCACAACTGGAACAGCTACCTTGCCTCTCGCGTGACGGCGGGCGTGCTTAAATCCGATTTCGCGGGTACCGACCGGAATGACAATACCCGGAATTATGGCCTGGGATTAACCTATAACATGCGACGCTGGCTGCGCGTGGGCGTGGAATGGGCCGGCACCCAGCGGAATTCATCCCTGCCGCTGTATGATTTCACCCGCAACGTCGCCATGCTGACATTGGAAGGTACGCTCTAATCGGGTAGACTTGTGGTCTCCGCTGCCGTGGCATCTTGCCAATACCGCTGACAAATGGACGTATCTTAATCATGTGGGAGATATCCAGGATCGTTATGTTTCGAGCCGTGTTGCTGCGCTGCCTGACAGGGTTTGCGCTGGCGCTCGCACCCCTGTCGGGTACAGCGCTGGCCGATGATGCCGCCGTCACTCCGGAACACATCCAGGCAGAAGAAAAACCTTCCGCCGGCGCTCTTTCCTCCTACCGGTTGGGCGCTGGAGATGTGGTTACTATCCGTGTATTCGGCGAAGAAGACCTGAGCAAGGAAAAGATCAGGCTTACGGATGCGGGCACCGTACCTTACCCGGTTCTCGGCGAGATCAGGGTGCTCGGCATGACTGTGGGCGACCTGGAGCGAATGATTGCCAATGGACTGCGCGGTCGCTATCTGGTCAACCCCCGAGTGTCGGTGCAAATAGATGAATATCGTCCCTTTTACATCAACGGCATGGTGGACAAACCTGGCGGCTATCCTTTTCAGCCAGGTCTGACCATACGCAAGGCAGCTTCACTGGCCGGCGGGTTCAAGGAGCGTGCATCGCTCAACAAGATATTTATCATACGCGAACACGACCCTGACCAACGTCCGCAAAAGGTCGACCTGAACACGCCGGTATATCCGGGCGACATTATTACTGTCGAAGAAAGTTTTTTTTGATCTATCATCGGATGACTGTGACCACATCCTGCCTTTTTTCCACCGTACCTTGTTTACGGTGTTTACGGTTCGCACAGACACAATCCCGAGTTGCGCCAGATGAATTCGCCTGACACCCAAGTCAACCCTCAGAAACAGATTTTCCTGCACGATCCTGACGCGATTGAGGAAAAACTCGATATCCTCGAGTACTGGCGCAGCATCACCAAGCGGAAGTGGTCTATCCTGGCGCTCGGCCTCGCTGTAGCCATGGTAGCCGCGGTAATCGCCTACGTAACGACTCCCGTGTACCGCTCTACGGCGACTGTATTGATCGAGAAAGACCAGCCCAGGTTGCTGCCCACCGAGGCAATGTATGGCGGCTTCTCGGAAAACTATGAGCACTTCCAGACCCAGGCGGAAATCATCCAAATGCGCGAGGTGGCACTCAGGGCGATAACCAAACTGAAGCTCTGGGAACACCCGGAATTCGACCCGCGCAAGCAGAAAAAAGGCGCTTTTACCCGCTTGCTCGATTCCATCGGTTTTACGGAAAACATAACCCCTGCCAGGACCTGGAATGAAACCGAGTTACGCGACGCAATCTATGGAAATTTTGTCGGCCGACGCACCGTTGAGCCGGTCCGCCGCAGCCAACTGATAAAAATCAGCTTCGATTCCGCGGACAAGGAGCTTGCTGCCAGAATGGCGAATGCCTTGAGTGAAGCTTACATCGAGAACGACCTCGATTCCCGTTATAAAATGACCAGGCAGGCCAGTACCTGGCTGCAGGAGAGCCTGACCTCGCTACAGCAGAAGCTGGAAGCCTCGGAACGGGCTCTGCAGGACTACCGCGACCGCACTGGCATTGTTGACGTGAAGGGTGCGGCGCAAAGCGGTGCGGGCAGTCAGATCATGGATGTCACCCAGCGTCTGGTGGAAACCCGCATACGCCGCGCCGAGGTGGAAAACGCCTATAACCAGATCAAGAATGCGCGTCCAGGTACCGACCTGAGATCGTTTCCGGCGGTGGTGCGCAACCCGGTTGTGGGAGACGCAATAAAACAGGAATCGGAAGCAGAACGCAAACTTGCCGAAATGTCCCAGCGCTATGGCAAGGAGCACCCGAAAATCATGCAGGCCGAGAGCGAGGTGAAATCCGCACGCGAAAACGTGCGGCGTCAGGTGGATAACGCGGTGGCCAGCGTGACGCGCGAATATGAGGTGGCACGCGGTATGGAACGTTCGCTGGAAGGAGCACTTGCCCAGGCGCGTGGCATGGTGCAGAACATCAACCGCAAGGAATTCCAGCTTGGCGTACTGGAACGGGAAGTGGAGTCGAACCGCCAAATGCATGACATGTTCATGAAGCGTGCCAAGGAAACCAATGTGCCCGGCGGCAATTTTCAGACAGCAGTGGCGCGTATCGTCGACCCCGCAACGGCGCCCGGTTGGCTGGTGAAGCCGCAGAGGGAAAGAATCATCCTCATCGCCTTCATGCTCGGGCTATTTGCCGGCGTGCTCGCAACGCTGCTGATCGATCGGCTGGACAACACCCTGAAAACCACCGAAGACGTGGAAAACAAGCTGAAACAACCGCTTTTGACAGCCTTGCCCCTGCTGCTGAAAGAAGATGCGGAACGCACCCATGCTGCCCGCCTGTTCCTCGACCAGAATGACTCGATCTACTCGGAGGCGATCCGAACGGCAAGAACGGGGGTACTGCTTTCCGCCATTGACTTGCCAAACCGCATACTTCTTGTCACTTCAAGCTTGCCGGGAGAAGGCAAAACCACCTTTGCCATCAACCTGGCACTGGCGCACGCTCACACCAAAAAAACGTTGCTCATCGATACCGACATGCGGCGCCCTACCGTAGCGAAAAGCCTGGATCTGGCGCCGGGCAGCAAAGGCCTTTCCAATCTTGTCTCCGGCACGGCAAAACTGGGAGAATGCCTGCACACCATACCCGGCTCGACGCTCTCCGTTATCCCCTCCGGAACCTATCCGCCAAACCCGCTGGAACTGCTGCTGTCCCAAAAATTCAGGGATACTCTGGACCGCCTGGGGCAAGAGTTTGACATCATCGTCCTGGATTCACCGCCCGTGGAACTGGTTTCCGACGCGCTGGTAATCTCGGCACACGCCACCGGTGTGATTTATGTCGTGAAGGCCGTCGGCACACCCTATCCGTTGGCGCGCAAGGGCATTGCCCGGATCAATCAGGCCGATGGCTCGATCCTGGGCGTCGTTCTCAACGGTCTGGACTTCAAGAAAGCCGAAAAGTATTACGGCGAGTACTCGGGTTATGGCAAATATGGTTCTAAAGGCGGTTATGGCGCCACATACGGCAGCGAGAATATCCCCGCAACCAAGGTTGGCTGAAGCCCGACCTACGATGGTGACATTTCATGTTGACTGACTGCTAGGGTCAGTCACGTTGAATCGGATGGATGTGGGAGCGACCTCCTGGTCGCGAATTCGGCGATTCGCGACCAGGAGGTCGCTCCCACACCCACCCATTTTACCCATCAGCAACAAGTTGACTGACTACTCGCTGCCATGATCGATCTTCATTGCCATTTATTACCCAACGTGGACGATGGTCCGGAAACAGTCCGGGAAGCCATCGCGCTTGCCCGGATGGCTGTGGCTGATGGCATTACCGTTTCAGTATTGACGCCGCATATTCACCCCGTCCGTTACGTCAACACCCGCAGTTCACTGCAAAGAACATTCGAAGATTTCCGGCAGGTGCTAAAACTCGAAGGGATACCGATCGCCGTCCGTTTGGGGGGAGAAATGCGGCTGTCGCCGGAATCACTGGAACTGATTCTTGAGGAGGAGGTGCCCTTTCTGGGCACGGTGGATGGTTACCGCATCGTGCTGCTGGAATTTCCACACCCGATTATTCCAGTGGGTAGCGCTGCTTTCGTAAGAAAACTGCTGGACATGAAAATCCGCCCGCTGATTGCTCATCCTGAACGCAACAAGATGATTATGCACAACCCGGAGAAAATCCGGCCTTTCGTGGATATGGGTTGCTGGCTGCAAATTACAGCCGGATCCATAGTCGGACGATTCGGCGATGCTCCCCGCAAAACAGCGCTGCATTTGCTTGAAAACGAGTGGGTCTGGGTGATCGCCTCCGATGCCCACAACCCGGATAACCGCCCGGCCAATTTGAGCGAAGGTCGGGACGCCATAGCCAGGCTGTTTGGCGCCGGCCTGGCGCAGCGCATGGTACTTGACCGTCCGGCTCGCATCATCGGGCTGTCACCCGAAGGCAGGTGATAATGATCACACGCTCAACGAGCAGCCTGTTGCGCCACCCCGGACGTGTATTTATCCTCGTCTGCGTGTTTCTGCTGGCAGGCTATTCCGCCTATTTCGGCGGCCGTGCGGCTCTGGCCGATGCCATGACGCTCAAGGTTCGCCGGGATATTGGTCAGTGGCGCGAAGGACGCAATCTGCCACCCGACCTTTCCTTGTGGAGGGAGTCTCGCAACACGCTAATGGCAGCGCTTGAATACGCACCGGACAATCCCCAGTTTTACGAAGACCTCGCCTTCCTTTATGGCCTGCGTGCCTTGACTGCACGTAACAACCCCGAACTTGAACGAGAGTTTCTGTTACAGGTGCTGGAGTATTATAAGCAGGCGGCCTCATTGCGGCCCATGTCGCCGCATACATGGGCCAACATCGCACTGGCGAAACACTATCGTGGCGACAAGGATACGGAACTGTGGTCTGCCTTTGATCTGGCAATGACTTACGGCAAGAACGAACCGGCAGTTCAGATTACCCTGGCTGAAATCGGGCGAGCCCGCTGGGGCGAGCTGAGCGAAGCACGCCGTATAGCGCTGAACGCCGCATTCGCACGGGCGATTCCATCCCTGCGCAAGGCGCTGGAAACCGTTGCCGCTCGTTACCCGCATGATTAATCCGGCGGTCACCACCCCCCGCCACATGTTATTGCGCCGTTTTCTGCCAGGCATCTTGCTGGTTGCCACCGGGGCAATGTTGGCCATGCAGAGCGCGGCCGACATCGTCGATTTTTCCAGCGGATTGATAAAACAGGTAAGCGAACGCTTCGGCAGGGATGCGCCTTCGCGGTTATATGCCTGGCAGGGGCTGGTACGGCAGTTGAAGTCGAAAGAAGCAGCCGACCCGCGGCAATGGATGGGACTCAGTGCGGGACGGTCCGAGATGCCGATCCTGCGCAAGGTGAACGACTTCTTCAACCAAGTACCCTATTACGAAGACATCGATCACTGGAGGGTTCAGGATTATTGGGCCACCCCTGTCGAGATGCTGGCGTCGAATGGGGGAGATTGCGAAGATTATTCCATTGCCAAATACCTGACTCTCAAGGATTTGGGGATACCGGTGGAGCGGATGCGCATTACCTACGTCAAGGCACTGAATCTCGGCGTCTCGCA
>JAIOJM010000090.1 GCA_019911785.1 Sulfuricella sp.
TTTCCCTGCCGATACTGGACGAGGTGACGACCCGCCACAAACACTCCCCGGAATCGCTCTTGAGCGAGGTTGTTTCCACCTCAGCAAGATCAATTTCCCAATCCATCAGTGAGCGTGGGAAGCACACCAGCAGCTTCTTGCCCGGAGGCGGAAGCGGTTCGGTGCACCCCCATCCGTTGAGGATCAAGAGCAGCTGCGACTTGGTATAAAGCATGGCCTGCGGTCTGCACATGAAGACCTCCTTAGTTCAGAGGTTTCTGCAGATGCAGTACCGTGTTCAGAATGTTGCCCTCCAGGGTTTTTTCGGCATATTCATGCCCGATGTGGCCCCAGCATTCATCATCCAGATCATCAATACGCTCGCCAGTCTTCCGGTCGATCACGTACACCACCACGCCATAAACCTCACCATTTACCCATTCCTGGTATTCCTCGACGATCCCCTTGGCGTATTGCCGTGCCTCGGATTGCATCAAACGATTAAGCGTGGACGGGTCAATCAACTTGCCAGATGCTGACACCATGGCATGCATCGCCTGGTGAAAGTTTGGAAAGCGACCTTCCCAAGTCAGCCCACCGTCAAGTGAGTAAGCGGCGTACAACGGGTCGTTTGTACTTCCCAGCGCCCCGAACCACCTGACCGTGCCGATGTCCAGTTGCTGCAGGACATTGAGCCGGATGTTTTCTTCAGCATCCTTATCCGGCACCCAGACAGCCCCTCCTCGCGTTGTGTCCCAGCCGCACTGCATGCCATGACCACTTAACGAGTAGGAAACACCGCCATGCTCATAAATATCGAGCATGACTGCGAGGCTGTTGCCCAGCTTGCCTGACGATACCGCTTGCTCCCAAGCGGCCTCGGCTTCGCTTTCGCAAAGCATATCCACCAAAGGGGAAAGCTTGTCGCGCCACGACTCGGAAACGTCACACCACCACCTGACGCCCAGAAAATGCTCGGCGACGTAATCGAGCGCGTATTCCCAGCCTTCCTGGTGGACGGCCTGACTGATGCCTTCAAGCACACCATTCCAGCTAACCGCCTCAAGACCAACCTGGCTGCGCAACAAATTGCAGAGGGTGGCCCATAGAGGAATGTTCTCGCGGATTGAGGCAGACACCCGTTGCGCAAGCTCGGCGGATACGACTTCTGCCCTGAGCTCCTTGTTACCGTCGCCATCAAAGCCAATGGCCTCGTAGAACGACGATTCCTCTTCACGTCTGGCACGACTTCCACGATGGAAAATGTGGCCATTTGCACAGCCTTCTTCCAGCGGGTCGCAGCTACTGCCATCATGGTCGATGCACAGGCCGCCGACTACAATATGGCGGTCCATGACGATCATGCGTTCTTCACTATCCGGCGAGAGACGCATCTGCTCTGAAACATCAAGCAGATCATCTGAATTCTCTCCAATCGACGGGACGTCATTGATCGAATAGTGTGCTTCAACCACCCCAGGCAGTGCTTCAGCCCGAGTTGCAAAAGGAACGCCTTCAATGCCGATGACCGTTTCCGGGCACAAGACTGAAAGCTGTTCAATACGAGAGTTGTTAGACATCATGGAACCTCCAAAAAAAATAGGTTCCATGCCCCAGTGGGGATCAGAACCCACTTAGGGAAAGACGACCAAACGATCGTCAGCGGCAGCTCATAACGCAGAGCTGTAAGCGTTTTCTCTCACGAGATAAACCTTGGTTTTCCGCAGTAGCCGCAGCGCAGCCACTCTGAAAAACTCCCTGAAAAAGTTCAGGGAGAAAAGACGGTCAAATACATCATGCGGCGGCCTTTGATGCGCCGGTTGTTCCGTATTGATGCAGCTTTTCCATCCAGGCTAAACCTTCTGCCCATGAGACGGTTTTGGATGCCAGGTCAAGCGCACCTACATCCGGTGTGCGATAGCCCTGCCTTACCATCTCCTCGACAGCATCGGTTAGCGACGGGTAGTTTTGATGCCCCGAGAATCCGAACTTGTCGAACAGTTGGATCCGCATGCCACCTTGAGAAGCGTCGGGCAAAACAAATGCCCAGCGTTCGCCACCAGAATGATGGCGTACCTCGATGCCACGTGGGTCGCCCTGGTACTGCCCCATGATGCGGACATAGGCGATCTGTGTGGGTCGTGCGTATTCACGCAGACGCCAGCTTCGTTCGTCATACGACAGGTCCACTGAACGCTTTTTGGCGTGTTCCCAGCATTTCGTCATGTAGCTCATAGCGGCCTCCTCAAAAACCAGCACGATTAAAAGCGGCGCGTGAAGCAGCGTCGATCGTTACATGATTTCTTGCGGCACCGGCAAGAGCCGAAGCAAACACATTGCCGACGCTGTTTTGTTCGGCTTTGATGGCTTCTTGGCGGGCTTCCATGGCTTTGAACTGAGCGTTAGCCACAGACATCTGCTCGACGAGCTTGGGACGAAGTTCAGCGCGTTGATCTTCGGGATACTGGGCAAGGATTTGATCGAGAGCGTGCTCGACCTCTTCCTTTTCCCTAACCGTCTTGTTTTCAACGGATTCCTTCGGAACAACGACTTCCTTCACTGTGTTGACGACACCCTTGGCAGCACTCGTTACCAGTTTTTCGCCGGCGTTAATCAGCAGTGAAGTCAGGAAGTCGGCTCGGGCAGTGGTGCTTGCCATCAGCAGAACAAACAGCAGTGGCAGAGACAGGGTGATTTTTTTCATGGTGTAACTCCTTTTCGTAAAAAAAGGGACACCAGACCCCGGATCGGGAAGATGTCCCGATGGGGAAATGAAAAAGACGGGTCTCTGGGGAGAGAACACCGTCTTTAGGGTAAAACAATCATTTATCGCCGAGTAAAATCACGGAGATTTCGGCCAGCTTCAAAGAAGTCGCCGATCTTTCCTGCGATAAAGCCAAGGATCAGGCCCAAAAAAGCGACTTTGGCAGCAAGTAAGCCCTGTTCAAGCGACGAACCAGCAACGAAATACACAAATCCAGCAGTAATGATCCAAGAGATGATTGCAAGTTTCATGGTGTGCTCCTAAAGGAGGGCACCATGATCCCTGTCGGGAGGATGATGTCCCGATGGGAAAAACACTGGAGCGCAAAAATCCCGGGGGATTTAAGCGCTTGATCCAGTGGTGATCAACTTCTGCAGAGTCGATCGATATGTCCATTCTAAATACACGCAGTGCGTATCTTCATGACGAGCGTAAGCCAGTCAAACGAATCTGTGCCAAAGGCAACAGCCAAACATGAGCTTGGGGATCCGATGCAAGTGCATCGAAGAAGCCTGACAAATAAAGCTAGTCAGGTGAGACTCGTGAATCCTTAGAAGAAAGGACAAGTCTGAAAATAGCCTACAACCGCAGGCTAGAGTCCGGAAGACGGAGGCTGTTTAAGCACAAGACTTAAAACAAACATCGACTACCGAAAAGGCAAGTTGAATATCGACAACTCGTAAAACGCCGGCCAGAGGGGACCAGAACCACAAAAAATCTGTAGGCGATTCGTCAGCCTTCCCATAATCCTACCCGTCCGGAATCCAATTTGCAAGTACCCAGGACGCAGTACCCCGGACGCAATTTATTTCAGAAACTCATCATTCCGCTCTATACCATCTGGCCATGAACACCACATACCCAAAGGAGAGTCCATGGCCATCGTAATTAAAGCTTTTATTCTCTGCGCGACCGACAATCCGGCCGAAGCGGAGGAGGCTGTGTTCTACGCCCTCAACAGCGGCGTGTTTGAGAGCGCATCCCCGATTGTTGATTTCGCCACCGGGATGGAACAAACCGTTGCCGTCGCAGCAGATTATCAGGACGGTTCCTTCATCCACCAGATTCCTGCCGCCACCCTGCTGCAGACCGCCAATCCGGTGAACTTGCCGTGCTAACACCCAACCAGTGCGGATTATGCCGCTAACCGGAGAATTTCAGAGATGCGATTCAACTCCTGGCCGCGCATGGCTTTCAACGACACCAAAAGAAAACGCACCTTCGTCGCGCGCAAGCAGGCGGCCGAGCTGGAGGCATACCCGCTCTTGGCGGAGATGATCGCCGCGGAGCAGCCTACTGTGGGCGAGGTGATGTCCGAGAGGCGGTCACGTTGGGACGCTGAGGAAATTACAGGCAGGCAGCGGCGTGCCGCGAAGTGGCTCGAAGGGCGCCAAGCCATGGCCGCCCTGCCGCCCGACGTACGGGCCAAACTCATGCGTTACTGGAATGGTCACCGGTGGCTACCAGGTGACCCATCTTACTTCCTGGACATGATCCACATGTTCCTGACCGGCCGCCTCGACATCACTGGGGAACAGGTGCGCATCGTCAGTACGCCCCTAAAAACATATTCCAACACGCCCATGGACGCATCTGTATTCTCGGAAGCATGATTACTGAAGATACCAAACAAGAGATCCGCGACAAGCTGGCAGCCATTTCCACGGCGATGCCAGGTTTCCGTTCGCGCCCGGCCCAGCGGGTCATGATTGCAGAGGTGTCCAAGACGCTGGCACACTGCCCCGATCCCGGGCCTAACGCGGCAGCCCCGGTGGCTGGCACGACGACTCTGGTGGTGCAGGGTGGGACCGGCACAGGCAAGTCGCTCGGTTACAGTCTGGCTGGCCTGATCATGGCACGGCGCAAAGGCAAGAAGCTGGTTATCAGCTCTTCCACTATTGCGCTGCAGGAGCAACTAACCGCCCGTGACCTGCCCTTCTTCATCCAGTCCGCCGGGCTGACCGCCAAGGTTGAATTGGCTAAAGGTCGGACGCGCTACGTCTGCACCTACAAACTGTCCCGGGCGGTTTCGGATATGCAGCAGGCCTCGATGTTCGGTCGTGAGGAGCGCGCTGGTGCAGACGTCGACGAAGACGATATCCGCAAGGATGTGGAAGCCATGGCCACGGATTACTCGGAAGGTCGCTGGGATGGTGATAGAGACACGCGCCAGAGCGTTCCTGACGAGGTTTGGAAGAGCATCACGACCGATCGTCATGGCTGCCTTAACCGGGCCTGCCCATCCTTCCGCAATTGCGCACAAATGGAAGCCCGCAAGCGCCTGAAGCTGGCGGACGTTATTGTGGCCAATCACGACCTGGTGCTGGCCGATCTGGCCATGGGCGGCGGCAAGATACTGCCCGCTCCTGCGGATTGCTTCTATGTGTTCGACGAGGCGGATTCGCTACCCGAAAAAGCCGTCGCCTCGTTCGCCTCCAGTCATCTCGTGGCCGCCGACCGTCGTTCAGCCGAAAAGCTGGCCGGACTGGCCCCGACGATCGCGAGTGCGCTTGGCATGGGCTGGCAGGCAGTAGCCGAGCAGATCGCCGACGAAGCCGCTCGGTTGAATGGTGATCTGGGCGATGCCTACAATTTCTTTTCAGGACTGGCCCAGCTCAAGCCGTCCAAGGAATCGCCACGGCCAACGCTGGAATTTCAGGATTCGTGCCTGCCGGAGGGGTTTTTCGAGATCGGCGAGAACGTCAAAATACTGACAAACGGCTTGCTGGACCGTCTGGCGAACTGCAAGGAAGCGATCAATGACCTCCTGAGCGCCGACCGGAGCAAACAGCCCATGCTGGAAAAATTGCTGGCCGACATCGGCGTCTATATTTGACGGCTGGAAGAGGTGAACACCACCTGGAAGCTATTCCTTGAGGAGCCTGCTGCCAATCAGGCGCCGGTTGCCAAGTGGATCGAGACCATCACACTGAAACATTCGGTGGACTACCGCCTGAATTCGTCCCCGGTTATTGCGGCTGGTTACCTCAAAAACCTGCTATGGGAAAAGGCCGCTGGCGCAGTCCTGACGTCCGCCACGCTGACCACCATGGGGAACTTTGACGATTTTCTGCGCCGGACAGGCCTCGCCAACTACAACGTGCCTTGTGTCGACCTGCCATCGCCTTTCGATTACTCAGAACAGGGTACCATCGAGATACCCAAGATGCCCTCGCCCAAGGACTACGAAGCCCATACCAAGGCCGTCACCGCCCGGCTGGAGATGGACCTTGGCCAGCAGGTGGCTGAGGGTGCGCTGGTGCTGTTCACCTCACGGCGGCAGATGGAAGACGTAGCCAACCGTATTTCCCCACTATTACGGGCACGCGTATTGGTGCAGGGCGAACAATCCAAGGCCGCCATCCTAAATGATCACCGCGCGCGGATCGATGGCGGCGAATCTTCGGTTATCTTCGGTCTCGATACCTTCACCACCGGCGTGGACCTGCCCGGCAACTACTGCACCCTGGTCGCCGTGCCCAAGATTCCGTTTCCGGTACCGGACAGCCCGGTATTGCGCACCCTTTCCGAATGGATTGAAAAGCGCGGAGGGAATCCATTCATGGAGATTTCCGTCCCGAATGCCGCCCGCAAGCTCGAGCAAAGTGTGGGCCGCCTGATCCGCACCGAGACCGACCGCGGCCGGGTGGTTATCATGGATCCGCGCTTATGGGAATCACGCTACGGCCGCGCCATACTGCGTGGGTTGCCACCCTTCCGCGTCATTGCGATGGGCAAGGAGGTGAGCGCGTGAGCGCTTTGACCGTGCACAATCGCGCACCCGTCTGGACATTGCGCCAGCGTATGAAGGACTGCGGCATACGCACGGCAACCGATTTGCATAACCGTTTGAAAAATGTTGACCCTAATGCGGTAGGATTTGCCCAGTTCGCCAGAATCATTGACCAACCTCCGGCGCGCCTCAACCTGCGGACATTGGTCGGCCTGACAATCGTGCTCGATTGCAAGGTCGCCGATCTCTTGGATGTAGGCCCGGATCTAACCAGGAAAGGAGTTAACCATCATGTATAAGCAGAATGTTGCCTGCTTGCCCACGTCTTCATTTTCCCTTATAAGGTGGGGCGCCCGACACGCTCGATTACGAAATAAAAAGGACCCTGACCATGTCGCTACTGGATGATTTCTTCGCTGCTTCCCAATCCCCTCCGGACAAGGATGGGGCGCCATACCTGAACGTGCTGGTAACGCGCGACTACACGGCAGCCGTTCCGCTGCTGAAGACCGCTATTGCCCGCGACGATGCTCGCGCAATGGGGTTTCTTGCTGCTCTCTATATGCTGGGCCACGGGGTTCAAAAAGACCCCCAGGAGTCCTACCTGTGGTTCCGTCAAGCCGCCAATCGTGGCGACCTTCCCTCCCAGACCGCACTGGGCATGTGCCTGGCCGGTGGTCGTGGCACCAGGGTCGATTACAATGAAGCTGCCTTCTGGCTTTTCCGCGCCGGTTCCGCTGGCTATATGATGGCGATCGGCATGCTGGGCTGGCTGGTGGACAAGCATCCATCCGTAGTGGGCGCGCATTTCACCGAGGACCAGGTGTGCGATCTGCTGCTGCTCTACAAGAAAGCGGCCGCTACGGAACGGCAGCGCCTCATCATGGATGAGGTGATGGTCGGCGGCGCTCAGCTGCATTAAACGAAAGGACCTGTCATGACTACGACCATGATTGTCGTGCAACTTAGCCTCGGCGCCGCCGTGGGTGTCATATTGGCTCTCAATATGGATCGCTACGGCATCAGCCTGTCCAATCCGGACACCCGCTGGACGGCCATCGGGATCATCTCGGCCTTCTGCTGCATCTGGATCATTGGCACGACACTGATTTTCGGCTGATCGTCTGTTCGGTCAGCCGCTTCTTCCCTCTTGCCCAACGCCCTCGGCACAGCGGCAGCCCCCGTTTTTCCCATCCATTCCGAATCTACATCGTCCCAGGCGGACACATTGACGGCTACAGAACACCCAGGACGAGTGGCAGTCCAGCAGTCCATAGAATACGACCACGAGAAACGGTGGCCCCAGTAGCAGGGCGTCCCGGAAGCATGCGCCCCCCAGTTGCCAGACCTTGCCAGGTGCCGCCGGCGTAAGGACGGCCATGCCGATATCCGCCAGAAGCAAGGCGGCTGTACTCACAAATCCGAACCGGTACCAAGGCCAACGTGCCAAGGGCTTCCCACCCGCCAGTCGCCAGACGGCATAACCCGCCAGAAACACCATGAACGGTGCCAGCAAAGCATAGCCTGGCAGACCCATTGCCCCGTTGATTACATCCGCCGTGCGGAGCAGGAGCAACTGCAGCAGCACGAAGCCCCCGACGACGATCCAGTCGGCCCAACCAAGGACACGATGGCGAATAGAAAGTCCCAGGCAGACGCCCAGATAGACAGGGGCCATGATCAGCGACGGAATAGAGCGCGTCGTGATGGCCAAGTCTCCGAACTGCAGAAGGATGAATGGGGGGGCTTCACAGATAAGCATCCGGTCATTATGCGATAGGAAACCTTTCAATTCCATCCACCCGGTAATCCAACAGTGGGCACTGTGCGTTTTTTTCAAAATCACTGGGGTCAATCCTGCAAACTGTCTCTCACAGGATAAAAGGATATTCACCGTGACCTTCACACTCAATACCAAAATCTCTCGTCAAACCTGGGAACAGTTCGTTTCTCGATATGGTGACTACGAAGCACGCCAACGGCTCAGATATCATCGCCCAGGCTACCCTCAAGCACTGGAAATTCGGCGCTCTCGTCGTGAGAAATACGCCATCCTCCATGACTTACTTCACTCATGCGGTGGGACGCCGAGTCAAAACCGCGCGAAATTCACGACCATTATCAGGCAGGCCCTACGCCTTATGCGGGAAGACCGTGAGCGCATCCGTTCATTTATGGCTCCTGGCGTTGCATTCCAGCGCCTACCTTAACCGTGAAACAGGGGAGGTTTTAGTAATGGGTTCAATGACAGAACTTGTTGGGCTGGAAGACGCGGGCGAATTTTTCGCCCCAGCCTCAACCGATATGATCGACGGCCTGGTCGTCCAATACCGGTCAATGCGCGTCAGGATCGAGCAAATCGCTGAAATGGTCTCTGGCGAGACGGCCGGCGCCATGGGCTACTTTCTCGAAGGCAACGGGCGCGACGATGGCCGGTACGGGGCGCCTACCGTGGGCCGTCTGTTCCAAGTCAAAGGCGCCGTCGCCGCACTGAACAGCGCCTATTGGTCAAAGGCCATGCAGCTAACCGACGTGCTTAACCACATGCCGCAGGCACGCAGGGACGAGTGGAACAAGTCGATCACCGAGCAGACCTGCCCTGAATTCGATGATGAAACGGTACGAGCGACCCTGCAGGGCCTTCTGTCATCGCGCCATCAGTTCCTGGCCGAGCGTGTCGACGGGATATTCCGTGGACTCTCAGGAGAGCATGTCACCAACAGCCCGGCCGCCTTCGGCAAACGGATGATCGTCGGCTACGTGTTAAACGAGTGGCACAGCGAAAATTACAGCAGGTGCGGCTTGATCAACGACCTGCGGTGTGTCATCGCCAAGTTCATGGGCCGCGATGAGCCGGGATACAACGCCAGTTCCGGCCTGATACGATCCCTCAAGGGGCGCTGGGGTGAGTGGGTGCGGGTTGATGGCGGCGCCCTGAAAATCCGCCTTTACCGCAAGGGCACGGCACACATCGAGGTTCATCCGGACATGGCGTGGCGGCTCAACATGGTGTTGTCGCACCTCTACCCGATGGCGATCCCGCCGGAGTTCCGGCAGAAGCCGAAGCGCAAGCCGAAAGAAGTCAGCCTTATCCAGCGCCCGCTGCCGTTCGCCGTGATCGATCTGCTGGCCAGTATGAGACAAGCATATCGTCTGGAAAAGACCGACAGTTTCCGTGATCCGTACAGACGGGTGACGATCCAGAACGCCCTACAGTTTGACCACAGCAGCCACGGCAAGCACGCCATGGCCGAGGCAGAAAGCGTGCTGGAATCTATCGGGGGAATAAAGGCGTCGGAGGGCTGGTTTCAGTTCGACTACAACCCGTTCGACGTGCGGGACGAGATCGTCGCCTCTGGTTGTGTCCCTGACCAGAAGGCCCACCAGTTCTATCCGACGCCGTCCGCCTTGGCGCAGCGCGCCGTAGAATTTGCCGAAATTGGCCAGAATCATTTGTGCCTTGAACCGAGCGCCGGCACCGGTGGCATTGCCGATTACATGCCGAAGGACAGAACACGGTGCATCGAGGTTTCGCAGCTGCGTTGCGATGTTCTGAGCGCCAAGGGGTTCCCACTGGTCACTCGCAGGGATTTTCTCGCATGGGCGGACGAAAACAAATTCACCAGTTTCGACAGAATCGTCATGAATCCGCCGTTCGATCAAAGCCGTTGGAAGGCGCACCTCGAAGCCGCTGCTGGCCTTGTTAAGGCCGGTGGTCGCCTCGTTGCCATTTTGCCGTCAGGAGCTCGTAGCAGCGCTTCGCTGCCTGGGTTCTCGATGGTGTGGCACGGCCCGTTCGACAATCAATTCGCTGGCGCCAGCGTATCCGTGGTTATCCTCGTGGCGGAACGCACAGCATGAACTGCTACGAATGCTGTCCGTCGCGTAGCCCAACCAAAAGGGGTGGCATGACTCAAGAGCTTCGCCGCGCGGTGATGTGCGGCACCGACTATGACCAGAAGGTCTGGGAGCTTTCCTATTTCTGGACGATCAACGACGGCGGCCGCAGCCTGAGCAAACGGCCTCGCCAGAAGAATGACTGCACAGTGCGCGCCCTGGCCATTGCCCGTGGGCTGTCCTACGACGGCGCCTATGACATTCTCAAGAACGCTGGGCGTTCGTGCAGCCGAGGTTTTCACTTTCCCGACTGGATGGCCAGCCAGGCCTGGGGCCGGAAGATATCCTTCCCCGCCGTGAAGGGGCAGCGCCGGATGAACCCATCTTCGTTCGTGCAGGCCTTCCCCAAGGGACGCTATATCTGTCAGGTCGCCAAGCATGTCTATGCCGTGGTGGACGGCGTAGTCCACGATATCTTCGAGAACGCCCCAGACAGGTGCATTTATTCGTGCTGGGAGATTCTTGGCCCGGAATAATCTTTCTAAGATCAGGTAGGTCAAAGTGGGCACAATGTACTCAAATCGTGCGAACCAACAAACACTAAAAGGAAAAATGAACATGGGCCAAATGGAGAAAGTCCTTCACAAAGGCGCTGAACATATCTGTGAGCAGATCCGGGCGGAAGCCGAGGCAACAGAGCAATTCGTGCGCGACGTGCGCCTGTTCTTGGAATCTCTGCCAAAAGACCTGGGGCGCGGCTCGCTTAACGGCATGAAGGCGCAGTTGGAACAAAAATGCTCTGATTACCTGCGGGACTAAATACGGGAAAGCAAATCACCGTCTAACCGGGTGTCCACAACGAAAGGGATCAGAAATGAAATTCTGTACCTATATGCTTTTTCGATGGGTGGCTGCATTGACCTACTTAGACAAGCTTGGCGTTACACGAACAGGGCTGCGTTACCTGGCGGTTGCCATAATTTCGTTCGCTGCTGGCGCGTTACTGTTCAAGTAAACAATAGGTCAACACTGCAATCACTATCTAGGAGACTTCGGGCTGACATGCTGTATTACTTCCCCAAGGAAGTTACCGCAGTGACTTCGGCCTGAAACCAGAATGAAAACACTACAAGAATTCGACAACATGCTCGAAACACTGGTCGTCGGTGCATCGGTTGAGGCTCAGGGATGGGATAGTGCAATTCACGACCTCAATGCCGCCAAAGGCGACCAAATGTTTCTCTATTTCTATGACACGGCAACACGGTGGACGTGGATGGTGAGCGTTGCTCGCGAAGGCTTTCATGCGGCCGCAAAAGCAGGCCGCAATATGAGCCCAGAGAAAACTATCGAGCTTCGTCATGTTCTTTCCTCGGTCGCAATCGATCTGGCCAACAGAAATATAGCGGCCGGCACTTCCAAGGAAGAAAAGCTGCTTGGAAGTGCCATGTGCCTTTATGCCGGCGGCACCCAAACCTTCCAGGCCGCAGAGGGGTTCAAAGATGGCGGCCATTTCTGCGCCATTCTTTACAGGAAGGATCGGGACGCAGAAGAAGCCAATCTCAGGCCTTTCGCGTTGAAGGCGCCACCCGACAAGCCGGTTCCAGTCGATGTCTTCATGGCTGCTGTACTCCAGGTGGCCGAAATAGACAGCGCTAGGCACCCGGAATGGGTTAATGGCGGCTACTGTTGATTGACCACGCCCTGGCAATCCAGTTAAACATCCACCCGAAAGGAATTGAACATGCCTGACGTATTGAGCACCTTGCAGAAACTGCCCCCAGTGGCATACATCGACAATTCTTACGATGAAAGCCCTGGCGCGCCTCCTGTCATCGCCGTAAAGCGGGGCGTGATGGGTTGCTACCCGATCCAAACCAACCTGACTGCGGCGGAGTTGAATAAAAGTGCCGGTGTGACACCTGTGCAGGCCGAGGCAATGCACATCGGTTCATCCTTCGGATGGGATGCCCCTGGCGCTGACCCTGATAACCTGGTCGACCAGCCATAATTGCGTTTGCAACAAGCAGAGGCGTCTGACGGTGAGTGGCGGCATGATTCAGAGTACCGGAAGGGATAGGTGATGGATAAGAGAAGCCCTATAAGCAGCCAGCGCCATATCTACAATGCCAAGGTGCACGAAGACCAGTATTTCCGCCGCTTTGCGCGGAAGTCTTTGCAGCACGCCGGGCAACACGCCCCGATCGATCAAAAATACAGCCAGTTCGTTCTATTCTTCGCAGGAATGTGCCGTTTGCGGCCACGTTCACCAGGACAATCGGGTATCGCAATCCGAATTCGTCTGCCTAAGCTGCGGGAACAACGACCATGCGGATCACAATGCGGCAAAGGTTATTGCCATGCGTGGTGTCCGGCAATTGCTGGCTGGCAAATGTGTTCAAAAAGAAAAGAAACGGTGTGGGATCACAAGAATCAAGGTAGGGGCGGAAGGCTCCGAACCGGCTGCGGAAACGCAATCACCGCCTGGTAAGACCGTGGTAAGCCGTTTGGGTGGCAACACCCCTGCGCTCTGGTCGTTGACCCAGGAAACCCCTGCTACAACTCCAACAGGAGTTTAGCGGTGGGAGACTTCATGAGGTCCTTCAGGGTGAAATGGGTCTTTATGTTCGGTTTCTTTCAGAACTCTGGGTGCAAAGCACTGAAAGAAACGCCCCACGAGGAGGCGAATGAGAAACTTGATTTATGGGTTCAGTGGGTAGAACTTCACCCGTGACTGTGAGAATTTGCGCAGCCTTGCATTGCATCCATGAACCGGATCCGTTGCAGGCATGCCCAACATCTCGATGCCACGACGAGCTCGTGCTTCGACCGATGGGCTGGTCACCGTTTCTCCGAAATAGACGGGCGTCTGCTCGATGATTTCATCACCGTAGTAGAAGGCCGCCGTTCCGATCATTGGCACGATGCCTTCAGCCTGTCCGTTGGCGATCCGCAGCAAGGCGTCAACCCAGCTGGTGTGTCCAGGCATCCTTGCCCAGATGCCGCGTACATAGGCAAACTCCTCCGGTGCTGCCGATACCTCCCCAAAAGGAGATCGGGTCCGCCAGATTTCCTGTGCGCGTTCGGGTGTCATGCGGTCTCCTCCTCTTCACCCGGTACTGCGATAAAGCTGTGCTGGCAGTTGCTACGCTGACAGACGTGGAGTTGCCATCCGTCCCTTGGCAGGTCGCCGAACTCGGTTCTGGATCCGCACTTGGGGCAGGATACGGGGTCTTCTCCGTAACCTTCCATTACCAGCGTGCCAAATGGATCCGCTGGAACGGCGGCATGCACGGTTTCGCCCGGGTAGGCGTCCTCGCATTGCTCGTGTGCCTGCTCACGATCATCAGCCACGCATCGAAACGCTTGTTGGCAGTCGCCATGGAACACGTACCAGACCTGGAGCCGTTCGCTGGATTCAATATCAGCCAGGAGCGTTTCCAGTTCGTCCGACATGAGTGCCAGGTTGGGCCAGTCTAGCGTCACGTCATCGTCGCCATAATCGCAGTCGCTTGTCCCTTCAAACTTTGTTCCGCCATCAACGCGCAGGGCTTCGATGTCGATACGCAGGCTTTTCAGGGTCACCAGGGCGCGGTTTGCCAGATGGATCTGATGTTCCACGATCCACAGGTGCCTCTGCGCGTCCTGGCTTGGCACGGTTCCTTCTGGTATGGCAATGGATTGACGGGCCACTTCAAACAACATTTTCAACATGGTTATGCTC
>JAIOJM010000005.1 GCA_019911785.1 Sulfuricella sp.
ACCGCCTCATCCATGACGCGGGAATGCTCGTTATCGTGGCAATACAGGCAGAGCAATTCCCAGTTGCTGCCATCCAGCGGATTGTTGTCGTGATTGTGATCTTTGTGGTGCACCGTCAATTCTTTCAGGCGCACCCCGGCAAACTCGCGGCCACACCGCCCGCAAATCCATGGAAACAGTTTGAGCGCCCGCTCGCGATAAGTGGCCTCACGCTCGCTGCTGTGCCGGCGTGCTTCGGCGATAACGCGGTCGAGTCGGGCGTGATCGGGTTGTTTGGTCATGGCTTTTGGCTCGCTGACTGGGCGTGCATCCGCTCAAACTCCCGCATGAATTCCCGCTTGGCCACATCCGGCGGCATCGGCAGTATCGTCTCCCCCATCGGCTCCACCCCGATCAGAGAGGTCCATTCCTCAACGGAATACGGCATCAGGTCGCGCTTCTCGGTGGCCAGCGCGATCAGGTCGGCTTGCTTGACGATGGGATTGTGGTTCAGGTCGACCCCGAAGCGCTCGCCGATGATGCGGCTGACGTTGTCCTCGATTTCCGAAAATCCGGGCAGCAGCACCTTGAGCGGTTTGACCATGTCCCCGAGGTAGGCTTCGGCGGCATCGTGGAGCAAGGCGGCGAATCTCAGCGCTTCCGGCACCAGCGAGGCGACGATCAGGCTGTGCTGGGCAACCGAGTAGAAGGCGTTGGTCTGGCCGTTGAAGCGGCACTGGTAGGCCAGGCCGTGCGCGATGTCCTCGATATCCACATCGTCGATGCGCGGCTCCAGCGGATAGAACCGGTTGCCCAGGTAGGTCGAGACGTAAAGTTTGCTCATTGGCGATCCATTTCTGCTTGCTTAATCACACATCGACTCTCAGTATAAACCGCCAAAGACCTCAAACGCGATGTAGCGCTAGCTTGAACAGTGGAATCTGGAGTAAAGTGTTGCTGGGTTCCAGCCAATTAGACACGGCAACTGCGCGGCGAAAAAATCACTCCAGCATTTTTTCAATGACGATTGGCTTGATACCAAATTTCCCCTACAATGTATTTGCTTTAATCAACCACAACGGGAGCTGACAACATGAACAAAGCAGAACTGATTGATGCCGTAGCAAAATCCACCAAGCAAACCAAAGCCCAGACCGAAGAAACCTTGAACGCACTGATGGCCACTGTCCAGAATGCCATGGCCAAGGGCAACAATGTCCAGCTGATCGGCTTCGGCACCTTTGCCGTTGAAGAGCGCGCCGCACGCGTTGGCCGCAACCCTGCCACCGGCAAGGAACTGAAGATTCCCGCCAAGAAGGTCGCCAAATTCAAGGTTGGCAGCAAGCTGAAAGACGCTGTTGCCGGCGCCAAAGCCAAGAAGAAGTAACAAAAGCAATTCATGGGGGCGGCCTCCTCGGCCGCCCTTGTTCTTTCAGCGGCATCCCTCTTCGCAGGATCTCCGCAACCCGCGTTACCCGATCATGCCGCTTCAAAATGCAGCAATAAGCACACAATCCGGCCGTTTCGACTTCACGGCATCATTTTTCCCTCCATGCATTTCGATGTCATCGTAATCGGCGCCGGTGCCGCCGGCATGATGTGTGCCGCACAGGCCGGACGCCGTGGCCGGCGCGTATTGATCATCGACCACTCCGCCAGACTCGGCGAGCGCATCCGCATTTCCGGCGGCGGGCGCTGCAATTTCACCAACCGCAACGTGGGCGCAGAGAACTATCTCTCGCAGAACCCCCATTTCTGCCGCTCGGCGCTCGCCCGCTTCTCGCAGCGCGACTTCATCGCGATGGTCGAACGGCGCCGCATTTCGTACCACGAGCGGGAGCACGGCCAGCTTTTCTGCGACGAGTCGGCGCAAGACATCATCGCCATGCTCAAGGACGGCTGCGACGACGCCGGGGTGCAGTGGGCGATGCCGTGCCCGGTGCATCACATCGAACGCATCGAAAACCATGGGGAAGGCTTGCGCTTCGCGGTCGCCACCGGGCTCGGCACCTTCCGCTGCCAGTCGCTGGTGATCGCCACCGGCGGCCTCGCCGCCCCGCAAATCGGCGCCAGCCCCTTCGGCTACCGGATCGCGGAACAATTCGGCCTGCGCGTGGTACCACCCAAGCCCGCGCTGGTGCCGCTGGCGCTCGCGCCGGAGACGCTGGGCCCGCTCAAGCCGCTCGCCGGTGCATCGCTCGATGCCGGCACCCACTGCGCCGGCGGCTCATTCCGCGAAAATGTGCTGATCACGCACCGCGGCCTTTCCGGGCCGGCCATCCTGCAGATTTCGAGCTACTGGCAGATGCAGGAATATGGCGGCGGCAGGAAACAGCCGGTTGAAATCGACCTGCTGCCCGACCTCGACGCGGCCGCCTGGCTGGCGGAGCATCGCCGCAGCAAGGCGTTGCTGTCCAATCTGCTGGCCGAACGGCTGCCGCGCCGCTTTGCGCAGGAATGGTGCGCGCTGTTCGGCTGGGCAAAGCCGGTGAACGAACTTTCCCGGCGCGAACTCGATGCCGCCGCGCAGGCCCTCAAGGGATGGGCACTGATGCCCTCCGGCACGCTCGGCTACGCCAAGGCCGAAGTCACGCTGGGCGGCGTCGACACCGACGGACTGTCGTCCAAAACCATGGAGGCCAGGCCGGCGCCGGGGCTCTATTTCATCGGCGAAGTGGTCGACGTCACCGGCTGGCTCGGCGGCTACAACTTCCAGTGGGCGTGGTCGTCGGGCTGGGTTGCGGGGCAGTTTGCGTGATTGCCGTTCTGGATACGCCTGTGCCGGCGCCGCAGTGCGAGTGGCGCGCGCGGCGAGGCGTCAAGTGTCCAGCAGCGAAGCGATCAACGGGCATGACACGCTGCCGCCCGCTTGGCATTCCTTGACCAGGCCGCTCAGGGCAGTCTCGATCCGCTGCAGGTCGGTCAACCGGGCGCGCACATCCGCCAGCTTGAGTTCGGCGATCTCCCGCGCCTCCGCGCAGCGCGCCCCATCCTCGAGCTTGAGCAGCAGGCCTATCTCCTCCAGCGTGAAACCCAGGCGCTGCGCCGACTTGATGAACCGCACCCGCGCCACCTCGGTCGCGCCGTAGCGGCGGATGCCGCCCAGCGGTTTCTCGGGCTCGGCGAGCAGCCCGCGCCGCTGGTAAAAGCGGATCGTCTCTACATTGACGCCCGACTGCCCGGCAAGCAGGCCGATGGTGAGGGCTTGATTCGCCATTTTTTGTCTCCGCATTAAACCTCTTGATTCCGTACCATGATACGGAAGCTACATTATGCTGCAACCCATTCCGGCTGGCATTAACGATCCTTGACTCCGTACCAAAGTACGGGGTGTAGCATCATCTTGTCGTTAACCGAAATGAGGCTATCCATGTCCCAAAACAAACTCGACCGCTGGCCGCTGATCGGCGGGGCCGCCGCCGCAGTCGCGGCTTCCCTGTGTTGCATCGGCCCCCTGGTGCTGGTCATGCTGGGCATCGGCGGCGCCTGGGCGGCCAACCTCTCCCTGCTCGAACCCTATCGGCCGCTATTGCTGGGCGTCGCCGTTGTGTTCCTGGTGCTTGCCTGGCGCAAGATTTATGCAGCAAGCTGCGTGCCGGGCACCTTGTGTGCCTTGCCGCAAACCAACCGGGTGTACAAGGTCTTGTTCTGGCTGGTCGCCGCGCTGATCGGCCTCGCCCTGCTTTTCCCCTATTTCGCCTCACTTTTCTACTAAGGAGTCTCACATGAAAGTTCGCGTTTCATTATCCGCCCTTCTGTTCTCTCTCGCCGGCCTGTCGGTCAGCCCGGCCTTCGCCGCCATGCAGACCGTGACGCTGAGCGTGCCGGGCATGTATTGTGAAGTGTGCCCGATCACCGTACGCAAGGCGCTGGAAAAAGTGCCCGGCGTCGCCAAGGTCAGCGTCTCGTTCAAGGACAAGGAAGCGCTGGTCACCTTCGATGACGCGAAAGCCAGCATCAAGAAACTGGAAGACGCCACTTTCGACGCGGGCTATCCCGCCGAACTCAAGGGCTCAAAAGCAAAATGAGCCCCTGTGTCTTGCCCATCAACGTGGCGATCATCGGTACCGGCTCGGCGGCCTTCGCCGCCGCCATCCGCGCCGCCGAGGAAGGCGCAGCCGTGACCGTGATCGAGGCGGGCGAAATCGGCGGCACCTGCGTCAACGTCGGCTGCGTGCCCTCCAAGATCATGATCCGCGCCGCGCAGATCGCGCATCTGCAGTCCGGCCACCCGTTCGATGGCGTCGGCAAGCATCCGGCGGCCATCGACCGCGCGGCGCTGGTGGCCCAGCAGCAGGCGAGGGTCCGGGAGCTGCGCCACGCCAAGTACGAGAGCATCCTGGAAACCAATCCGCGCATCCGCCTGCTGCGCGGCTTTGCCCGCTTCAAGGACGACCACACCCTGATCGTGATGCAGGAGGACGGAACACAACAAGAGCTGCGCGCGGACCGCATCCTGATCGCCACAGGACGTTCGCCGATGGCGCCCGACACGCCGGGCCTGAGAGATACGCCTTACTGGACATCCACCGAAGCTCTGGTCGCTGAGGAACTGCCGCAACACCTGATCGTTCACGGCGGCTCGGTGGTGGCGTTGGAACTGGCTCAAGCCTTCCGCCGCCTGGGTTCCGCTGTGACGCTGATTGCGCGCTCCGGCCTGCTGTCGAAGGAAGATCCCGCTGTCGGCGAGGGGCTGAAGGCAGTGCTGGAAGGTGAAGGCATGCGCATCCTGACCCATGCCGAGGTGAAAAAAGTGCGCTTCGACGGCAACCTGTTCCAGCTGGATATCGGGTCCGAGACGATCAGCGGTGACCGCCTGCTGGTAGCCACCGGGCGCAAGCCTAACACTGCCGGCATGGATCTCGACAAGGCGAGAATCAAGACGGACGAACGCGGCGCCGTGATGGTCGACGATCACCTGCGCACTTCGGTGCCCCACATCTATGCGGCAGGCGACTGCACCAATGCGCCCCAGTTCGTGTATGTGGCGGCGGCTGCGGGCACCCGCGCCGCGATCAACATGACCGGCGGCGATGCGGCTCTGGATCTCTCCACCGTGCCCACGGTGGTATTTACCGACCCGCAAGCGGCGAGCGTCGGACTCAGCGCGGCCCAGGCCGCCAGGCTCGGCATCGATGCGGACAGCCGCACGCTGAGCCTGGACAACGTGCCGCGGGCATTGGCCAACTACGATACGCGCGGATTTATCAAGCTGGTCGCGGAAAAAAACTCGGGACGGCTGATCGGCGCACAGCTACTGGCGGCAGAGGGCGGCGAGATCATCCAGACGGCGGCGCTAGCGATCCGCAACCGGATGACGGTAGACGAACTGGCCGGGCAGCTATTTCCCTACCTCACCATGGTCGAGGGATTGAAGCTGTGCGCCCAGACCTTCACCAGGGACGTCAAGCAGCTGTCGTGCTGCGCGGGCTGACCTCGGCAAGAACCACAGGATAAGGGCATGTTCAGGAGGTGCTTGGATGGAAAAATCAGGCGTATTGCGGCGTGCATGCCCAGACTTTCCGCACTTTAAGCTAGAATAAACAATTCATTTAACCGCGTTCGCTCATCGACGCGCTTCAAAAGGATTTGAAAGCTTTGGAGCAATCCCCGGAAAACCTGGTCGAGATCAGCGACCTCCATTTCGCCTATGGCAACAGAGCGATACTCAAAGGCATCAACCTCACCATTCCGCGCGGAAAAATCGTCGCCATTCTGGGGGTGAGCGGATGCGGCAAGTCCACCCTGCTTCGCCATGTCGGCGGGCAGCTCAGGCCGTCGCGCGGCAGCGTCAAGGTTGAAGGCCAGGTCATCCACGAACTCGACAATGACGGCCTGTACGCCCTGCGCCGGGAAATGGGCATGATGTTCCAGGTGAGCGGGCTGTTCAGCGATCTGTCGGTTTTCGACAATATTGCGTTCCCGATGCGCGAACACACCGACCTCCCCGAGGAGATGATCCGCGATCTGGTGTTGATGAAACTCCACTCAGTCGGCCTGCGCGGCGCCCACGCCCTGATGCCGAGCGAGCTGTCGGGCGGCATGGAACGGCGTGTGGCTCTGGCTCGCGCAATCGCCCTGGACCCCACGCTGATCATCTACGACGAACCCTTCGCCGGCCTCGATCCGATTTCGCTCAACACCATCGCAAACCTGATCCGGCGCCTGAACGATGCGCTGGGCGTGACCTCGGTGGTGGTGACCTACGATGTATCGGAATCCCTGAAGGTCGTCGACTACGTCTACTTCATCCATGACGGCGTGGTGGTCGCCGAGGGTGCGGCTGCGGAACTGCTCGACTCCGAAAACCCGTTCGTCCACCAGTTCGTCCATGCCGAACCGGACGGACCCGTCGGCTTCCAGTACCCCAGCCGGCCATACACGGAAGAGCTGGGGATCACCGGCTGACACCGCGCCTTTCAGCCGGCATGCATTTCCTTATTCCATTTTCACGCCAAAGGTAAATTTGTGGGAGCGACCTCCAGGTCGCGAATTCGGTGGTTCGCGACCTGGAGGTCGCTCCTACAGGGGCTTTGCTTCACTATTGAAGAATTACGCAATACTCACGTCCTTCGCCAGATACACGTCCTGGATCGCGTTGAGCAGGATCACGCCATCCTGCATCGGCTTCTGGAAAGCCTTGCGCCCAGAAATCAGCCCCATGCCGCCGGCACGCTTGTTGATCACCGCGGTGCGCACCGCCTGGCCGAGGTCGTTCTCGCCCGAGGCGCCGCCGGAGTTGATCATGCCCGCCCGCCCCATGTAGCAGTTGGCCACCTGATAGCGCACCAGATCGATGGGGTGGTCGCTGGTCAGCTCGGAGTACACCTTGGGATGGGTCTTGCCGAACTTGATCGCGGTATAGCCGCCGTTGTTCTCGGCCTGCTTCTGCTTGATGATATCGGCCTCGATGGTGGCGGCGAGATGGTTGGCCTGGCCGGTCAGGTCGGCGCTGGTGTGGTAATCGACGCCGTCCTTCTTGAAGCCTGAATTGCGCAGGTAAGCCCACAGCACCGTCGCCATCCCGAGTTCGTGCGCGTGGGCGAAGGCTTCGCTGATCTCGATGATCTGCCGCCGCGATTCGGGCGAGCCGTAATACACCGTCGCTCCCACCGCCACCGCCCCCATGTCGAAAGCCTGGTCGACGCTGGCGAACAGGGTCTGGTCGTGGATTTCCGGATAAGTCAGCATCTCGCTGTGGTTGATTTTGACGATGAACGGGATCTTGTGCGCATACCGCCGAGCCACCGAACCCAGCACGCCCAAGGTCGAAGCCACTGCGTTGCAGCCGCCCTCGATGGCCAGCTTGACGATGTTTTCCGGGTCGAAGTAGATCGGGTTGGGAGCGAAAGAAGCTCCACCCGAGTGCTCCACCCCCTGATCCACCGGCAGGATGGACATGTAGCCCGTCCCGGCCAGACGGCCATGGCTGAACAAGGTTTGCAAAGCGCGCAGCACGCCAAGCTTCCTGTCCTTCTGCGCCACCACCCGGTCCACGTAGTCCGGCCCCGGCAGGTGCAGCATGTCCTTGGGAATTCCCTTGCACTGGTAGGCCAGCAAACTCTCCGCTTCGTTGCCCAGCAACTTGATGATATCGGTCATTTTCGTTTCCCTTGCTGATCAAAGTGAATAAGGCGCATCGCTTTTAAATATAGCAGCCACACTCGAACTATCCCAACTACCCGCTTAAACTGGCGAACCGGCATGAATTTCGGCAGAATGCATGGATACCAATTCAAAACAAAGGGGAACTGCCATGGGATTTCTCGTCCTGCTTGCGATCCTGGCTGTCGTCACGGTTTATTTCATCATGCTCTACAACGGCCTGGTCAACCTCAAGCACAACGTCGCCAAGGCCTGGGCCAACATCGACGTGCTCCTCAAGCAGCGCCACGACGAGCTGCCCAAGCTGGTGGAAACCTGCAAGCAGTACATGCAATACGAGCAGGAAACCCTGGAAAAGGTGATGAAGGCGCGCTCCCAGGTTGCCGATGCCCGCGAAAGTCACGACATGGGGGCACTGGGTACCGCCGAAGGCTCGCTGCGCGGATTGCTCGGCAACCTGTTCGCGGTGGCCGAGGCTTACCCCGAACTGAAAGCCAACGAGACCTTCCAGCACCTGCAGGGACGCATTAGCGGCCTGGAGAACGCCATCGCCGACCGGCGCGAGTTCTACAACGACAGCGTCAACCTCAACAACGTGCGCATCGAGCAGTTCCCCGACGTGATCGTGGCGCGCATGTTCAATTTTCAGCCTGCCGACCTGCTCGAATTCGACGTT
>JAIOJM010000091.1 GCA_019911785.1 Sulfuricella sp.
ATCACGGCGGCAAGTTGCGCATAAATTTCGAATCGTTTTTCCACGGCATCAGGCCTTTTTTAACTGGGTCAATGGCAGAAACCGGAACGCCAAATCAGGTGTTCTTCAGCGTTTTACCCAAGGTAGCAGTAAAAGATTATATGGCTATTCCGCTGTTATTGAGTTTCCCCTTAACGCCATGCCGGATTTCAGGTGTGGCGTTTTTTTCATACTTGGCCGGCACTGGGCTATGATGGAATTATCGTTAATACAGGTGCAACTTCTTGGAAACACATCAAGCATTCTGGCGGCTGCCTCTGCCGGAATTGCTGGCGCAGCTCTATGCCGGCCCGGAGGGACTGAGCGCCGACGAAGCCGCCGCCCGCTTGCGGGATCATGGGCCGAACGTGCTGCACCCCGCTCGCCGGCGTGCCATTGCGCTGGAATTCCTGTCCCGTTTCCGCAACCCCCTGGTGATTGTCCTGCTGGTCGCAAGCTTCATTGCCGCCTTGACCGGCGAGGTCGCCAGTTTCCTGATCATCGGTGTGATCGTACTGATGAGCGTGACGCTCGATTTCATCCAGGAGTACCGGGCGGGGCAGGCTGCCGAGCGGCTCAAGCAGTCCGTGGCTGTTCGAACTTCCGTCCTGCGTGACGGGCGCCGCATTGAAATACCGGTGTCCGAGGTGGTGCCTGGGGATGTGGCGATCCTCGCCGCCGGGGATGCCGTGCCCGCCGACGGGCGGCTGCTCGAGGCGCGGGATTTTTTCATTAACCAGGCGCTGTTGACCGGGGAGGCTTACCCGGTCGAAAAACACGCGGTTGAAACGCTGGATGCGAGTGCTGACATCAGTGCCGCCGCCAATGCCGTGTTCATGGGCACCGCCGTAATCAGCGGCAGCGCCATGGTACTGGTGTGCCGCACCGGTGCGGCCACCGCGCTGGGGGAAATCGCCGACAGCCTCGCCGTCACTCCGCCGCCGACGGGCTTCGAGCGCGGCGCACGGCAATTCGGCATGCTGATCATGCGTCTGACCATACTGCTGGTGCTGTTCGTGTTGCTGGTCAATACCGTGCTCCACCGTCCCCTGCTGGAGTCCTTCCTGTTCGCCGTCGCCTTGGCGGTGGGGCTGACGCCCGAGCTGCTGCCGATGGTGATTTCGGTCACCCTGGCGCGCGGGGCGCTGCGCATGGCGCAGAAGCAGGTGATCGTCAAGCGTTTGGCCGCGGTGCAGGATTTGGGCGCGATGGACGTGCTCTGCACCGACAAGACCGGGACGCTCACCGAGGCGCGCATCCGGCTTGAACGTCACGTCGACGCGCTGGGGCGGGAGAGCGAGCGGGTGCTGGAGCTCGCCTACCTCAACAGCTATTTCGAGACCGGGTTGAAAAGCCCGCTCGACGACGCCATCCTCGCCCATGAGGAGATCGACGTCAGCGGCTGGCGCAAGATCGACGAGGTGCCATTCGATTTCGAGCGGCGCCGGGTTTCGGTGCTGGTGGAGAAGGAAGGCAGCCGCCTGCTAGCGGTGAAGGGCGCGCCGGAGGATATTTTGCGCCTGTGCACCGCCTACGAGGCGGAAGCGGGGTCACCAGCCCCGTTCGACGCTGCCGCGCGGGAACGGGCCGGGGCTGTATTCGAGAGCTTGGGAAAGGAAGGCTTCCGCGTGCTCGGCATTGCCTGGCGCAGTGTAGCGCAGGACCATCCGCACGCGGTGGTTAGCGACGAAACCGAGCTGGTGTTTGCCGGTTTCGCCGCCTTTCTCGACCCGCCCAAGGCGAGTGCCGCGCTGGCGCTTGCCGACCTGGCGCAGAACGGGGTGGCGGTCAAGGTCGTGACCGGCGACCATGAGCTGGTCACGCGGCATATCTGCACCGAGCTCGGGTTGCCCATCAGCGGTGTGCTGACCGGTGATCAAATCCACGCCATGGGCGACGATGCCCTGCGGGCCGCCGTGGAGCAGGTCAACCTGTTCTGCCGGGTCACGCCGTCGCAGAAGAACCGCGTCATCCTTGCGCTCCAGGCGCGCGGCCATGTCGTCGGCTATCTCGGCGACGGCATCAACGATGCGCCATCGCTGCGCTCGGCGGATGTCGGCATCTCGGTGGACGGCGCGGTGGACGTGGCCAAGGAGGCGGCCGACATGATCCTGCTCGAGCACGACCTGGGCGTGCTGCACGATGGCGTGCGCGAGGGCCGCCGCACTTCCGGCAACGTGATGAAATACATCATGATGGGCACCAGCTCCAACTTCGGCAACATGTTCAGCATGGCGGGCGCCACCTTGATCATCCCCTTCCTGCCCATGCTGCCGGTGCAGATCCTGCTCAACAACTTCCTTTACGATGTTTCGGAGATCGCGATCCCGCTCGACAACGTGGACGAGGAATACCTCGCCCGCCCGCGCGAATGGGACATGGCTTTCATCCGCAACTTCATGCTGGTGATCGGTCCGGTCAGTTCGCTGTTCGACTTTCTCACCTTTTACGTGATGCTGGAAGTTTTCCACGCCGGGGAGGCGTTGTTCCATACCGGCTGGTTCGTCGAATCCATCGCCACCCAGGTGCTGGTGATCTTCATCATCCGCACCCGGCTGAACCCCTTGGCCAGCCGTCCGCATCCTTGGCTTACCGCGACTTCCCTGGGGGTAGTCGCAGCGGCAGTCATCCTGCCATTCACCGCAGCCGGTGCGGTAGTGGGACTGGTGCCGCTGCCTGCGGGTTTCTTCGCCATCCTGCTCGCCCTGGTCGTCGTCTATCTGCTGGCGGTGGAAGGCGTGAAAAGGGTGTTTTACCGCCGTCTGGCGGGGATGGCCTGACCTGAGCGGGCTATTTGGTCTCTACGGCGCTGCCAGATGGCGCTGACAAGAAACAGAATATGGCGTCAATGTGCATGCGAGTGCTTGATTCCCGAGCTTGTGTACTATATTTAAGAAAACGCCGATTAAATCCATTCGTCCTGTGTCTGTCGAATGGCATTCTATGTAAATCATAATGTTATAAATGGCTTTGACCAACGGGTTGTCTCACAAAATCGACCTAAGGAGGGCATCATGGACACAAAAGTTCGCATTCCCCGCCTGTTTGTACGGGTGATCACCTTGCTCGTGTTGATCGCCACATTGACCGGAGCAGGGTTCGCTGCGGCGAAGGGAGATAAAACCGGATACGAGTATTACGTCGTCGGCAACGCGGGTGACGTGACCACGGCTACAACCGCCGGCCTGCTTTTAATGGGCGGCGGCCCTGATGTTGACGAGGCTTTCCAGTGGATGAGCAAAAAGTCTGGCGGCGGAGATTTTGTCGTGATTCGGGCCAGCGGCACGGACGCGTACAACCCGTACATCTATGCAATGGGCCTGGTGGACTCGGTTGAAACCCTCATCATCAAGACACGCGCCGCTGCAAGCGATCCCTTCGTGGTGGACAAGATACGCAAGGCTGAAGCGCTCTTTATCGCCGGCGGCGACCAGTATGATTACGTGAAATACTGGAAAGGCACGCCCGTCGAAGATGCCATTCATTCCCTGGTTAAACGGAATGTTCCCATTGGGGGCACCAGCGCCGGGTTGGCGATTTTGGGCGAGTTTCTCTTTTCCGCACAAAATGGCACCGTGTATTCAGATGATGCGCTGGCTAACCCTTACAATCGGCGCGTGACGCTTGACCGGGACTTCTTGACGCTGCCGAATATGGGCAAGGTCATCACCGACGGTCACCTTGACTATCGGGATCGAATGGGGCGGCTTGTCACCTTCCTTGCGCGCATCGTCCAGGATGGTTGGTCCGCCGAAGCAAAGGGTATCGGCATTGACGTAGAAACAGCCATCGCAGTCGAAAACGGCACGGCTTCCCTGTTTGGCACCGGCGCGGCTTATTTCCTTCGCACGCCGGGTATGCCCGAGGTATGTCAGGACCGAACGCCGCTCACGTTCCGCAACCTTTCGGTGCAGCGCCTGTCGGGTTCTTCAGGCACGTTCAATGTCAAAAACTGGAGCGGTAATGATACGACAAACTATACCCTCTCTGCTGAGGAGGGCGTTTTGACCTCCACGCAAGTGGGCGGGGGAATTTATTGAGGGGATCCTGTTTTGTGAGGACGCCATGAGGTTGCTTGATGTTGCATAGACAGTAGGTATACAGGAGCAACAACAGGGAGCAGGATCAGGTCAAACCATTTCCATGGCTCGAAATGCGCTTACCATGACCGTACCCGCCCCACATCCACATGCACGAAATTGGAAGCCGGATAATAGCCGACTCCGCCGCCACGCAGAGCCAGGGCTGCATCACGCAAAGTGGAAAGCCCACGGTTCGGCAAGCTGATATCCACGGCCTGGCCTCTCATGTGCAGGCTGCCTTTCGCCACCCCGGAACTGTGGGCGACCAGCGTGGCGTTGCTGGCCGGGGAGCGGTAGCCGGAAATGATGTGAAATGGCTGGCTGGCCTCCAGTTTGCTGTGAAGCAGGTAGAGAAGGTCGAATAAATGACTGTCGATGGGCGCGACTTGATCGGTCCGGTGATCCCGCAGTATCCGGTTGAATTCGGCCATGGATTCCGGGATGTAACTCCCTTGTGCCCAATACACGGCCTGAAGGCTTTCACCGGTGTGGATGTTGTAA
>JAIOJM010000092.1 GCA_019911785.1 Sulfuricella sp.
CGAGCAGTTGGGTATCCAGCAGCACGCCGTTGCGCTCCATGGTGAACAGCACGTCGAGCAGGGGCATTTCGATGTTGCGGTAGACGTAATCCAGCTTGGCATCGGGCCCGATCTGCGGGAACAGGGCCTGGTGCAGTTGCAGGGTGATGTCGGCATCCTCCGCCGCATAGCGGGTGGCGGTTTCGATGTCGACCTGGTCGAAGCCGATCTGCTTTGCGCCCTTGCCGGCGACCTCGGCATAGGTGATGGTCTTGGCGCCGAGGTGGCGCAGAGCCATGGAGTCCATGTCGTGGGGCTTGTGGCTTTCCAGCACGTAGGATTGCAGCAGGGTGTCGTGGGCGATGCCGTCGAGAATGATGCCGTGGTTGGCGAAAACGTGCTTGTCGTACTTGAGGTTCTGCCCGAGCTTGGGCCGGGTCTTGCTTTCCAGCAGGGGCTTGAGCCGGTTCAGCACCGCTTCCCGGTCGAGCTGCGGCGGCACGCCGGCATAGTGGTGGGCAAGGGGAATATAGGCGGCGTGGTGCGGCTCCAGCGCCAGGGAGATGCCGACGATTTTTGCCGCCAGCGGGTCGAGGCTGGTGGTTTCGGTGTCGACCGAAATCAGCTCGGCGCGCTCCAGCCGGGCTATCCAGGCCGATAGCTGATTTTCTGTGAGCACGGTTTCGTAACTGGCTTGCGGCTGAAAATTCAGCTCGCCCACCAATGGCTGTCCGCTGCCGACTGACAGCTGAGAGCTGACCGCTGACAGCTCCCTAAGCCAGGTCTTGAACTCGCAGCGCTCGAACAGCTCGATCAGCTTGGGGGTGTCCTGCGGTTGCGGGCCAAGCTCTTGCAGGGTGACCGGCAGCGCCACGTCGCATTTGATGGTGAGGAGCTCCCTGCCTTTGGGCAGCCAGTCCAGGGTGTTGCGCAGGTTTTCGCCGACCACGCCGCCGACCTCGTCGGCGTGGGCGATCAGGTTGTCGAGCGAACCGTACTGGGCCAGCCATTTGACCGCGGTCTTCGGCCCGACCTTGTCCACGCCCGGCACGCCGTCCACGGCGTCGCCGACCAGGGCGAGGTAGTCGACGATGCGCGCGGCGGGCACGCCGAACTTGGCCAAGACCCCGGCCTCGTCGAGCTTCTCGTTGCTCATGGTGTTGACCAGGGAAACGTGCGGATTGACCAGCTGCGCCATGTCCTTGTCGCCGGTCGAGATCACGGTGCGGATGCCCTGGCGCCAGGCCAGTTCGGCCAAGGTGCCGATGACGTCGTCGGCCTCCACCCCGTCCACCATCAGCAGCGGCCAGCCCATGGCGCGGATCGCCTCGTGCAGCGGCTCGATCTGGCGTGCCAGGTCGTCCGGCATCGACGGGCGGTGGGCTTTGTATTGCGGGTAGAGATCGTCGCGGAAGGTTTTCCCTTTGGCGTCGAACACACAGGCGCTGTAATCGGCGCTATAATCCTTGTGCAGGCGGCGCAGCATGTTGAGCACGCCGTAAATCGCGCCGGTCGGCTCGTTGTGGCGGTTGCGCAGATCCGGCAGCGCGTGAAAAGCGCGGTACAGGTAAGATGATCCGTCCACCAGCAGCAGCGTTTTAGTTTCCATTTGCGGTTAAACCTTTATGAACGGCTCAGAAAAAATTCCGAAAATGCAGGGCACGGATGTTGCCTCGTACGCCTATTCCGCCAGGGAATCCTGGCGCGTGTTCGAGATTATGGCAGAATTCGTCGAGGCGACGGAGCGCCTGAGTTGCATCCGTCCCGCGGTAAGCATTTTCGGCAGCGCCCGCACCGCCGTCGATCATCATTATTACAAGCTCACCGAGGAAATTTCCCGGCTCTTGTCCGATGCCGGCTTCAGCGTGATTTCCGGCGGCGGCCCGGGCATCATGGAGGCGGCCAACAAGGGCGCCTTTTTCGGCAAATCTCCCAGCGTCGGCCTGAACATCCAGCTGCCATTCGAGCAGCATATCAACCTCTACCAGAACATCAGCCAGACCTTCCGCCATTTTTTTGCGCGCAAGGTGATGTTCGTCAAGTTCGCCACGGCCTACGTGGTGATGCCCGGCGGTTTCGGTACCCTGGACGAACTGATGGAAGCGCTGACCCTGGTGCAGACCGGCAAGACCCGCAAGATCCCGATCATCCTGGTGCATGAGCCCTACTGGCGCGGGCTGGTGGACTGGTTCAGGGATACCCTTGTCAGGGAGGGAACGATCAATGCGGACGACCTGGACCTGATCCAGTTGATCGACGAGCCCAAGGACGTGGTGGACGCGATCTTCAAGTACTATGAAACCCGCGGTTTCGAGCCCTCCGCCGCCGAGCGGGAAATGCTGCTCAGCCTGTAATGTATAATGGCCTTCCGTTTTAAGGAAAAAAACATGCGCGCCCTGATCGCCCTATTGCTGATTGCCCTGACCCTGCCCGCCTATGCGGAGGACGCCAAAACCCTGCCCAAGGACCTGCAGCCGATCCCCGAGCCTCCGCCGGCGCCCGCCGGCATGGAACCCGACCAGGCCTTCGAGCCTCAGGTGACTATCATCAAGCGCGGCGAGGAAAAGGTCGAGGAATACCGCATCGGCGGCAAGCTGTACATGCTGAAAATCACCCCGCCCCATGGCGTGTCCTACTACCTGGTCGACCACAAGGGGGACGGACAATTCTCCCGTCAGGACAACCTGGACTCCGGCGTGCGCGTGCCGCAATGGGTGCTGATCCGGTTCTAGGAGCCAGATCGTCGAAGCATGTCAGTATTTACTACCGTTTCCCGGGATGAACTTGCCGCCTGGCTGAAGAATTATTCCCTCGGCAGCCTGGTCGATCTGCAGGGCATTTCCGCGGGCATCGAAAACACCAATTATTTCGTCACCACCAGCCATGCGCGCTACGTGCTGACCCTGTTCGAGAAGCTCAGCCGCGAGGAGCTGCCGTTTTTTCTCAACCTGCTCGACCATCTCGCCTCCCACGGCATCCCCTGCCCGCGTCCGATCGCCAGCCTGGACAACAGCTTTCTCGGTGAGTTGAACGGCAAGCCGGCCTGCATAGTCAGCTGCCTTGAGGGCAAGTCGCTGGACCGGCCGAATCCGGCCCATTGTGCCCAGGTGGGTGAAATGCTCGCCGACATGCACCTCGCCGGCCGGTCCTACAAGGCTGAAATGCCGAACCCGCGCGGCCCGGCCTGGTGGAAGGCGACCGCGCCGCTGGTGCTGCCCAAGCTTTCTGCCGAAGACGGCGCGTTGCTCAGCCAGGAAATTAGTTACCAGTCCGGCATCCGCTTCGAGGACCTGCCGCGCGGCGTGATCCACGGCGACCTGTTCCGCGATAACGTACTGTTCAAGGACGATACCCTGAGCGGCGCGATCGATTTTTACTACGCCTGCAGCGGCGCCTGGCTCTACGACCTGGCGATTACGGTGAACGACTGGTGCGTCGCCGAGGATGGCTCGCTGGATAGCGAGCGGACTGCGGCCATGCTGCGCGCCTACCACCAGACCCGTCCGCTGTCCGAGACGGAGCAGCAGGCATGGTCGGCGATGCTGCGCGCCGGCGCGTTGCGTTTCTGGCTTTCGCGCCTCTACGATTTCCATTTTCCGCGTCCGGGTGAGCTCACCCATGCCAAGGATCCCGGCCATTTCCGCCGTATCCTGCAGCGGCATGTGGCGACGCCGTCCGAATTGCCCCGTTTATTGTAAGGATCAAACATGGAAGTGCGTAAAGTCGATGCTGGACAGGGCTGGCAGTGGGTAGTGGGCGGCTTCGCCCTGTTCCGGAAAAATCCGCCGATCTGGATCGCGCTGTTCGTTGTTTATTTCCTGATCGTCATCGTGGTTTCCGTTATTCCCGTGGTGGGGCCGCTGGTGATGACGCTGCTGGCGCCGGTGTTTACCGCCGGCTTCATGCTGGCCTGTCGCGACGTGGAGGCAGGTGAAGAGCTCGAACTGGGCTATCTGATTGCAGGATTCAAGCACAACACCGGTCAGCTCATTACCGTGGGCGGCCTGTATCTGGTGGGTTCGATCACCATCCTGGGTTTGATGATGATGGGCGGCGGCGGCGCCATTCTCGGCTCGGCGGCGCTGGGCCAGATGCAGGGCGCGGAGCCGACCGAGGCGATGGTGGGCGCGATGGGCGGGATGCTGGTCGCCCTGCTGGTTGCCATGGCGTTATTGGTTCCGCTGCTGATGGCGTACTGGTTCGCTCCGGCGCTGGTGGTGTTGCGCAACATGACGGCCATGGAAGCGATCAAGCTGAGCTTTGTGGGCTGCCTGCGCAATATATGGCCGTTTCTGGTTTACGGGGTGATTGCCTTTATCCTGATGATGATCGCCATGATCCCTTTCGGCCTCGGCATGCTGATTCTGGTGCCGGTACTGAACGCCTCGATCTAT
>JAIOJM010000093.1 GCA_019911785.1 Sulfuricella sp.
CCAGTGGGAGCGCCACTTGCGCTTCAACCTGTCGGCTGCTTATGCCGGGTTTCAGAGCCACAAGCTGCGCTTCGGCGCCGGAACTCAGGATGATGACCTGTATCGAACCAAGGAAAGCAAGAATTTCACCCTGGTGCCTGTTCCCGGTGGTTTCTTTCCGGCACCGCTGGGATCGGTGGTGGACGTGAGCGACAGCGCGCCTTTCCTGCGCCCGCACAGCCGCCGAGTGAACCATGTCTACGTGCAGGACGAATGGGCTTTCGCCCGGGACTGGTACCTCACTGCCGGCGTGCGCCGCGACCAGTATTCCGATTTCGGCAGCACCACCAACCCGCGCCTTGCCCTGGTATGGGAAACCGCCTACAACCTGACCAGCAAACTGCTCTATGGCCGCGCTTTCCGTCCGCCAGCATTCGCAGAACTCTATAACATCAACAATCCAGTGGCGCTGGGCAACCCCGACCTCAAGCCGGAAACCAACGAATCCGTGGAACTGGCTTTCGCCTGGCAGCCGGCCAGCGATTTGCAGGCCAACCTGAACCTGTTCCGCTACCGGATGAAGGATATCCTGCGTTTCGTGCAGAACCCTGATAGCAGTTTTACCGCGCAGAATGCCGGACAGCAGCGCGGCCAGGGCCTGGAAGTCGAGCTCGCCTGGGAAGCGAGCCGCAGTCTGCGGCTGTCGGGCAATTACGCGCTGCAACGTTCGATCGATGAGGCAACAGGCCTTGACGCGGGCAACGCCCCCCGGCACCACGTCTATGCCCGGGCGGACTGGCGCTTCATGCCGGGCTGGACCCTGAACGCACAGGTCAATCACGTCGCCGACCGCAGGCGCGAGCCCTCGGATACCCGTCCCGCCATCCCGGATTATCAAACCGTGGACCTCACGCTGCGCAAACAGAAGTGGAAAAAAGACTGGGATTTCGCCTTCACGGTGCGCAACCTGTTCGATGCCGACGCGCGCGAGCCGTCGCCGGCGCCGGGCCTGATTCCCAACGACCTGCCGTTGGCCCCGCGCGAGTGGCGCTTCGAACTGCGTCACCAGCTTTGATCCTAAAGAACTTAATTGAACCGCAGAGACGCAGAGGCGCTGAGGAAAAACAATGAGCTATAGTATTTCACGATCTCACCCATTTGGAGAGACAGAAAATTGTTGTAACCCATTTATTCTTCTGCGTCTCTGCGTCTCTGCGTCTCTGCGTCTCTGCGCCTCTGCGGTTAAGCAGTTGCCGTTTTTAGGTTGATCGGTCACTGCCCGATGTTTTCACCGCCCACACCCTCCAACTACGCCGAATCCGGAAGCCGGCTGTCCGCCCTGCTGCTGGGCGCCGTGCTGCTGGTGGTCACGGCGCTGGCCCGGGGGGCGGAGGCGCCGATTGCCGTGGTCTACCCCGACATCGGCGAGCCTTACCGGGCGATTTTCGAGAAAATCGTTGAGGGAATCGAAGACTGGGCCGGCCCGCGGGTGGTCAAATATGCGGTGAAGTCCAGCGTCGACATCGCTGAACTGAACACCGCCCTGCGCCGCCAGGAGGCCAGGGTGGTGATCGCCCTTGGCCGCCAGGGCATGAAGGCGGTGGTGCCGGACCGCAGCATGGCGATAGTGGTGGGCGGCGTGGTGACGGTGCCGGAAAGCGAAGCGCGCGGCCTGTCGGTGGTCAGCCTGTCGCCGGATCCCTCGCTGCTGTTCGCCCGCCTGAAGGCGCTGATGCCGGCTGCGAAGCGTGTGTTCGTCGTCTACGATCCCCGCAACAATGCCTGGCTGATGAGGCTGGCCAAAGAAGCCGCGCGTGCCCAGGGGCTGGAGCTGGTGGCGTACGAGGCCCAGGACCTGCGCGGCGCGATGCAACAGTATCGGGTCATTTTCGCCGCAGCCGACAGCCGCACGGATGCCTTGTGGCTGCCGCAGGATATCACCACGGTGGAGGAAGGATCGGTTCTGCCCCTGGTGCTGCAGGAGTCGTGGAACCGCAGTCTCGCCGTATTTTCCAGCAGCTTCGGCCATGTCCGGCGCGGTGTGCTGTTTGCGCTTTACCCTGACAACGTGGAACTGGGGAAAAGCCTCGCCGGCCTGGCGCTGGGCATTCTCGCCTCCGGCAACCATGGGGGGCATGGCATGATGCCGTTGCGCGACGTGCGGATCGCGGTCAACCTGCGCACCGCCCAGCACCTCGGGCTCGATCTGAGCCGCCAGCAGCACGGTTTCGACCTGGTGTTCCCGGAGCCTTGAAATACAGCCCATGAATAAGATGCTCAAAACGTTTCTCCGCGAGTTTACTTTCCGGCGTCAGCTGAGCATCACGGTGACGCTCGGCATCCTCTGCCTGGCGTTGTTTTCTTCCCTGGTGAGCTCGTGGCAGGCTAACCAACGGGTGCGGCGCAACCTCATCGAGCAGGGGCAGCACATCACCGAAAACCTGGCGCGCCAGAGCGCCCTGGCCCTGCTCTATGCCTCGCCCGACAACGCCGCCGAGGCGGTGAGCGCGACCCTGTCTTTCCCCGGCGTGGTGAGCGTGGAGATTCGCGACACCGGCCAGCGTGTCCTGCTGGAGCGCGGCAGCGCCCGTCCCGCAGAATTCCCCAAAAGCTTCGTTCCGGTTGCCGGGGCGGAAGCCTTGGCCGTGCTCGACGCGGAAAGCGAGGGTGCATGGCGCTTCGTCGCGCCGGTGTATTCTCAGCCTTCCGCCGAATCGCCTTTCCAGGTTCAGGAAGCCAGGCGCGAACGGCTTGGCGACGTTACGGTGGTGATGAGCAAGGCGGCGCTTGCTCAAATGACCAGCGACATTTTCATTGCCAACATGATTTCGTCGTTTTCCTTCGCGCTGCTGATCCTGATCCTGATCCGCTCTCTGACCAGCCGCATGACCCGGCCGCTCAACCAGCTTTCGGCCAGCATGGCGCACGCCGAGGCGGGCGAGGCCAATGTGCGCGCTGTGCTGTCCGGGCCGAAGGATATCGTCGACATGGCCCATGCCTTCAACAGCATGATGGCGGCGCTGGAAGATCGCATCGCCGCGGTCAGCCACGCCGAAAAGCACATCCGCCATCTGGCTTACAATGACCCCCTGACCGAGTTGCCGAACCGGATGCAGTTCATGGATATGCTGAACCAGACCATAGACCGCGCCCGGGACAGGGGCCAGACGTTTGCGCTGCTGTTTCTCGATCTCAATCGCTTCAAGAATGTCAACGACACCCTCGGCCATGATGTCGGCGACCGCCTGCTGATTGCGGCGGGGCGGCGGATCAGGCGCAGCGTCCGCAGCGGCGACAGCGTGGCGCGCTTCGGCGGCGACGAGTTCACCGTGCTGCTGGAGGATCTGGCCAGCGCCACAGTGGCCTCGGTCGCCAGCCAGAAGATCTGCCTCGCCCTGGCCACGCCGTTCGAAATCGACAGCCATGAAATCTACGTCAGCGCCAGCATCGGCATTTCTGTCTATCCTGCCGACGGCATGGATGGCAATACCTTGCTCAAACACGCCGACAGCGCCATGTACCTGGCGAAGAAGAACAATAGCGGCCATGAGTTCTACGAGTCGGGCATGGAGGCAACGATTTCCGAGAATATGCTGATGGAAGGCGCCCTGCGCCGGGCAGAGGAAAGGAACGAGCTGTTGGTGTATTACCAGCCCAAGACGGTACTGGCGACCGGGGCTCTGTCCGGAATGGAGGCGCTGGTGCGCTGGAAGCATCCGGAGTTGGGCATGATCTCGCCCGCCGGGTTCATCCCCTTGGCGGAGGAAACCGGGCTGATCGTTTCTATCGGCGCCTGGGTGCTGCGCACTGCCTGCACCCAGGCCAAGATCTGGGCCGATGCCGGAATGCCGCTGGCGGTGGCGGTGAACCTGTCCGGGGTGCAACTCAGGCAGCGCAATTTCGTCGATAGCGTCAGGGCGGTGCTGGCGGAAACCGGGCTCGATCCGGCGCATCTGGAGCTGGAAATCACCGAGAGCGTGCTGATGGAACAGGCCAAGGAAACCCTGTCCACCCTGCATCAGTTGAAGGAAATCGGCGTGCAGCTCGCCATCGACGATTTCGGCACCGGTTACTCGTCCCTGAGCTACCTCAAGCGTTTCCCGGTGGACACCCTGAAAATTGACCGCTCATTTGTGAGCGATGTGACCAGCGATCCGGACGATGCCGCCCTCGTCACCGGCATCATCGCCCTGGCCCACAGCCTGCGACTGAAGGTGGTGGCGGAAGGGGTGGAGACCGAGGAACAGCGGGATTTTCTCGTTCGATGCGACTGTGATTTCATTCAGGGTTATCTGTTGAGCCAGCCGGTGCCGCCGGAAGTGTTCGAGCGCGAAATACTGGACGCAGTGCGTACGGCGCAATAGCGCAGCTTATTGCACCTACGCAGTCTGTTGCTGGGCGAGGACCGGCGCGACGAGCGGGTCTATACCCAGGCCTTTGCCGGTTGCTTCAGCGACAGCGAACAGTTCAGGCAGGAATTCCTGCGCGCCATCAGCGGCAAAATGCCGTAAAAAAACCCGCCGCGGCGGGTTTCTCAACAGGTAAGCCGGGTGGCTTACTTCATGTTTTCCGGGCCTTTGGCCTTGAGGCAAGCACTCATGAACTTCTTGCGCTCATCGCCTTTCAGGCTTTTCTCGCCGGCAGCCTTGTTGCAGGTGGCCATAGGCGTCAATTTTCCCTTCTGCGCACCTTCTTCAGGCGTGGCGGCTTCTTTCGCAGCGTCGGGTGCCTTGGCCTTGAGGCACTCGCTCATGAATTTCTTGCGCTCGTCGCCTTTCAGCGCTTTCTCGCCGGCTTCCTTATTGCAGGTGGCCATCTTGGATTGCTGTCCGGTCGGCGCTTTTTCATCGGCGGCGAAGGCGGGGGAAGCGAAACCGACAGCCAGGCACAGTGCGATCAACAGTTTTTTCATGACGACTCCTTATGGGTGGGTTGGAATGGCGGCCGCTATTTTTGGGCAGCGCCCCCGGATTATAACGCGAGCCTTTTGATTCGGTAAGCTTCCCAGACTCCCGGAATGTGCTGAATGGAAGCATTAAAGTGATTCGGCAGAAAAGTGCTTGACACATGCATACCAGTCGGTATGTAATTGCCCCATGCAGACAAAACAACCCGATCTTACCCGAGACAAACTTTTGCAATCGGCCTTTTGCGAGATTCACCGTCAAGGTTTTCAGGCCGCGAGCATCGCCAATATCCTGCAGGATACGGGCCTGACCAAGGGCGCGCTGTACCATCACTTCCCCACCAAGCAGGCCTTGGGTCTGGCGGTGATCGAGGAGGTTATCAAGGAGCAGCTGGAAGGGTTGATCTTCAAGCCGCTACGGGAAAGCGAACGGCCCGTTGAAATGCTGCTGGAGATTATTGCCACCATCGACAAGAAAGTGCCGTCGGATTTCGTCATGCTGGGTTGTCCGCTCAATAATCTGATGCAGGAGATGAGTCCGCTGGACGAGCTGTTTCAGGAGCGGCTCGGCGGGGTGCTGGGGGTGTGGCAGAAAACGGTTGAGGGCGCCCTCAAGCGCGGGCAGAAGCAGGGCGAGATCAGGGCGGAGGTGGATTACAAGGCGGCGGCCCTGTTTATCGTTTCAGCCTGGGAGGGGTGCATCGGCGTGGCGAAAAGCATGCAATCCCCCAAGGCGTTCGGAATCTGCATGAAGCAGTTGCATGGTTACGTGCAGGGGCTGATGCCGACCAAGGCAGAAAAGGGACGGAAGAAGTAAGTGTGGCGTTTTTTTAACCAGTAACATACCGGATGGTCGGTATCTGAAAGGAGATTGCCATGAATTTATGCGATGTTTTGGTACATATCGATGAAGAGCTTAGTGCGGAGCAAAGAAATGCGCTGGAGGAAGACATGCGGGCACTTCCCGGCGTTGTTGCGCCACGCTTTAACCCGGGGCGGGACCATCTGATGCTGGTCGCATTCGATGCCGACAAAGTAACCCACGCCTCGCTTCTGGGAAGAGTGCGGACGCATGGCTACAAGGCGCAGCTGGTCGGCGCGTGATATCTTCTGTCTTCCTCAAGACAAAAACTGATTTTCCTTAAGGAGAAATGCTATGAACATAGACAAAGAACTGGATGCGCGCGGTTTGAACTGCCCCCTGTCGATACTGCGTACCAAGAAGGCTCTGGCTGAGATCAGTGCCGGCGGCGAATTCGTGTTTTTAATGCGCAAACATTAAACCAGATTGTCCATTGGAATGCTCGTCATGTAGGAGCGCCGCCCTCGGCGCGAATGCGACCATGAATCGCGGCCAACCCCCATCCCAACCTTCCCCCGCTTGCGGGGGAAGGGGCGATCGTCTCCCCTCCCGCTTGCGGGAGGGGATTGAGGGGAGGGCTGGCGCCGCTCCCACAACGGTGTTTTGGCTCTATATGGACAATCTG
>JAIOJM010000006.1 GCA_019911785.1 Sulfuricella sp.
CTGGCGGGCAGCATCACGCTGACCTTCTTCACCTATGCCTTCGTCAACATGGGCATGGTGAGCGGCATCCTGCCCGTGGTCGGCGTGCCGCTGCCGCTGATCAGCTACGGCGGGACTTCCATGGTGACACTGCTGGTTGGATTTGGTATGTTGATGAGTATTCAAACCCACCGGAAACTGGTGCAGTCATGAGAAGAGCAGGCAAGGGGCAAGGGGCGAGAGGCGAGAGGCGAGGCTGCGGCCCGATGTTGGCTGCGATTAGCCTGTTGCCCGCCCTTCTGGTCGGCTGCGGCAGCATCGCGCCGCGGCAGGATGCGCCGGTTGCCTCCAAGCCGGAAAAACCGGCTGTAGTGACCAAAAAAGGGGGCGGCTATTACCTCGACGATGGTCCGGGCGACAACCCGCCCGCCAATCTCGATGGCATTCCCGATGCCGAACCGAAAGTCGAGCCGCTGCACAAGTTCGCCAACCGGCCCTACTCCGTTCTGGGCCAGACCTATACCCCAGACACCCGCCTCAAGCCCTACAAGGAAACCGGCGTGGCTTCGTGGTACGGCAGACGCTATCACGGTCAGAAAACCTCGATCGGAGAGGTCTACGACATGTACGGCATGACTGCGGCGCACCCCACCCTGGCCATCCCGAGTTATGTGCGCGTCACCAACCTGAAGAACAGCAAATCGGTGGTGGTGCGGGTCAACGACCGCGGCCCGTTTCATAGCGACCGCCTGATCGATTTGTCCTATACCGCGGCCCACAAGCTGGGCGTGCTCGCCGGTGGCAGCACCCAGGTCGAGGTGGAGGCGATAATAGGAGCAAAACCGGCTGAAGCGCCGGTCGCCGCTCCGCTGGCCGACAAGGGCCCTGTTGTCGCGGTGCAGGAAACGCCTTTGCCGCCGGCTGAGAATAACGGCCACTATGTCCAGCTCGGTGCGTTCGGCGCGCAGGAAAATGCCGAGTCTTTCCGCGGCAGGCTCAAGGTGGAGCTGGCCCAGCTGGCCGACAAGCTGCAAATCCACCCGTCAGACGGGCTGTTCCGGGTGCGCGCCGGGCCTTTCCAGACCCTGGCCGAAGCCAGCCAGGTTGCCGCCGAGATCAAGAATTCTCTCAACATCAAAACAGTGTTGACCACCCGCTAACTTTCAAACGGTTTACTTATGATGAAAAAATTCCTTACGCTTGCCTTGCTATTGGCCGCACTCCCGGTGTTTGCGGCGCCCCCCGCTGTTCCCCTGCCTCCTGCGCCGGACATCGCTGCCAGAAGTTACATCCTGGTGGACTTCTCCAGCGGCCAGACCTTGCAGCAACGGGGTGAGGACGAACGCATGGAGCCGGCTTCGCTGACCAAGCTGATGACCGCCTACCTGACTTTCGCCGCCCTGCGCCAGGGCGTGATCGCCCCTGCCCAGGCATTGCCGGTGTCTGAGCGGGCCTGGCGCGCCGAGGGTTCGCGCATGTTCATCCAGCCGAACACGCCGGTTGCCGTGGACGATCTGATCCGCGGCATGATCGTGCAATCCGGCAACGATGCCTGCATCACCCTGGCTGAGGGCATCGCCGGCAACGAGGAAGAGTTCGTCCGGCGCATGAATCTGGAAGCCCGGCGCCTGGGCATGAACAACACCCACTTCATGAATTCCACCGGCCTGCCCCACCCGCAGCACTACACCACGGCGCGCGACCTTTCCCTGCTGGCTCGGGCGATCATCCGCGATTTCCCCCAATACTATCCGCTCTATTCGCTGAAAGAGTACAAGTACAACAACATCACCCAGGCCAACCGCAATCGCCTGCTGTGGCAGGATCCCACCGTCGACGGCATGAAAACCGGGCATACCGAATCCGCCGGCTTCTGCCTGATCGCCTCGGCCAAACGCGACTCGCGGCGGCTGCTTTCGGTGGTACTGGGCACGACTTCGGAAAGCATGCGCGCCAGCGAGAGCCAGAAACTGCTGAATTACGGCTTCCAGAATTTCGACACCCACCATCTGTACCAGAAGGGGCAAACCGTTGCCACCCTGCCGGTATGGAAAGGCGGCGAAAACATCCTCAAGGCCGGCGTTGCCCAGGATTTCTACATCTCGCTGCCGAAAGGCCAGTATGCGCGTCTCAAGGCCACGCTGGTCAGCAAGCAGCCCTTGCTGGCGCCGCTTCCGGCGGGGCAGCAAGTCGGCACCATCCGCTTGACGCTGGATGACAAGCCCTATGCCGAATACCCGCTGGTGGCGCTGGAAGGCGTGGCCAGGGCGAACTTCTTCAAGCGCGGCTGGGACGGAATCAAGCTGTGGTTCAAATGATCTACCTCAATGGAAAATTCATGCCGATCGAGGAAGCCTGCGTGCCGGTGCTCGACCGCGGCTTCATCTTCGGCGACGGCGTCTACGAGGTGATCCCGGTCTACTCGCGCCGCCCGTTCCGCCTGCGCGAGCATCTGAAGCGCCTGCAGCACAGCCTGGACAGTATCCGTCTGGCCAACCCGCATGGCGAGGATGAATGGGTGCGCCTGATCGGCGAGCTGGTCGAGCGCAACCAGGAAGAAGACCAGTCGCTCTACCTGCATATCACCCGCGGCGTGGCCAGGCGCGACCACGCCTTCCCGCCGGGCGTGGCGCCGACGGTGTTCATGATGAGCAACCCGCTGGTGACTTCGACGCCGGAACTGGTGGAAAGCGGCGTCGCCGTGGTGAGCGCGGCGGACAACCGCTGGCTGCGCTGCGACATCAAGGCGATTTCTCTGCTGCCCAACGTATTGCTGCGCCAGTTGGCGGTGGATGCGGGTGCGGCAGAAACCCTGCTGCTGCGCGACGGCTTCCTTACCGAGGGCGCCGCCAGCAACATCTTCGTGGTGCGCGATGACGTCCTGCTGGCTCCGCCGAAAGACAACCTGATGCTGCCCGGCATCACCTACGACGTGATCCTGGAACTCGCTGCCGCCGCATCCCTCAGAACCGAGGTGCGGCGCATCAGCGAGCATGAGGTGAGGACCGCGCAGGAGCTGTGGCTCACCTCCTCGACCAAGGAAGTGCTGGCGATCACCCATCTGGACGGCCAGCCCGTCGCGGATGGCAAGCCGGGTCCGCTGTTCCGCCAGATGTACCACCTTTACCAGGATTACAAGAACACCGTGATGAGGGCAGCATGAATCCGGAAAATACAATTGATTCACCGCAGAGGATTTTTTTATCCCCGATCCATTGGAATGCTCGCGTATGTAGGAGCGGCGCCCTCGCCGCGATTTGCGACCGCATTCGCGGCGAGGGCGCCGCTCCTACAACGGTGTTTTGGTTCTAATGAACAACCGGGGCTTATAAGATGACCGAAGAACGTACCACCCTGCTCGAATTTCCCTGCGCCTTCCCGATCAAGATCATGGGCGAGGCGAGAGAGGGTTTCGCCGATGCCATGCTGGAAATCGTACTGCGCCACGCGCCGGATTTCGTCGCCGTGAGCATGGAAATGAAGGCCAGCAGTAGCGGCAAGTACGTTTCCCTGACCTGCACCATTACCGCTGTTTCCCAGGTCCAGCTCGACGACCTGTACCGCGAGATCAGCGGTCACACTATGGTGTCGATGGCGCTTTAATCAGTGAGGAGTGAAGAGTGAGGAGTGAGGAGAAAGGCGCAATGGGGGAGACTTTACTCCTTACTCCTCACTCCTTGCTCCTCACCAGGCATTTGGGCCGGGTCGAATACCTGCCGACCTGGCAAGCGATGCAGGATTTCACCGCCACGCGCGGGCCGGATACGCCCGATGAGTTGTGGCTGCTCGAGCATCCGCCGGTCTATACCCTGGGTTTGGCGGGGAAACCGGAGCACCTGCTGCGCGCTACCGATATCCCGGTCGTGAAGATCGACCGCGGCGGCCAGATCACCTACCATGGGCCGGGGCAGGTCGTCGTCTACCTGCTGCTGGATTTGAAGCGGCGCAATATCGGTGTCAAGGAGCTGGTGCGGCGCCTGGAGCAGGCGGTGATCGACCTGCTGGAGGGATATGGCACCCAGGCCGAGCGGCGCGACAAGGCGCCGGGTGTCTATGTCGGCAACGCCAAGATCGCCGCCCTCGGGCTGCGCATCAGGAACGGCTGCTGTTACCACGGCCTGTGCCTGAACGTGAACATGGATCTGTCCCCGTACGCTGCGATCAACCCCTGCGGTTACGAAGGGCTGGCAGTGACCCAGTGCCGCGATGTCGGCATCACCGATAATCTTGAGGTTGTAGGCGAGAAATTAATTGAGAAATTGAAACAAAATATTTAACCGCAGAGGACGCGGAGGACGCAGAGGAAAAACAAGGCATTGCCCAGTTTTTCCAAGTCACTCATTCGATGTTTGTACGTCAAGTATTTGAATTCCTCAGCGTCCTCGGCGTCCTCTGCGGTTCAACTGAGTTTTTTAGGATAAACAATGGCTGAAAACAGACAAACAGGCGCTGCGAAAACCGCGCGCATCCCGATCAAGATCGTCCCTTCCGAGCCGCTGCGCAAGCCGAGCTGGATCCGAGCCCAGGCCCCGACCTCGGCCAAATATCAGGAGATCAAGCAGATCCTGCGCAGCCGCAACCTGCACACCGTGTGCGAGGAAGCGGCCTGCCCCAACATCGGCGAATGCTTCAGCCATGGCACCGCTACCTTCATGATCCTGGGCGACCTGTGCACGCGCCGTTGCCCGTTCTGCGATGTCGCCCACGGCACGCCGCTGCCGCCCGCCGCCGAGGAGCCGGAGCAGATCGCCGCCTCGGTCGCGGTGATGGGGCTGAAGTACGTGGTGATCACCAGCGTCGACCGCGACGACCTGCGCGACGGCGGCGCCGGCCACTTCGCCGCCTGCATCCGCGCCACGCGAGAACAGTCCCCGCATACCCGCATCGAGACCCTGGTGCCGGATTTCCGTGGCCGGCTGGAAGCCGCGCTGGACGCGCTGGCGGCCGACCTGCCCGACGTCCTCAACCACAACCTGGAAACCGTGCCGCGCCTGTACAAGCAGGCCCGCCCCGGCGCCGACTATGCCCACTCATTGAAGCTGCTACAGGAATTCAGGCGGCGCTACCCACACATACCCACCAAGTCCGGCCTGATGGTGGGGATAGGCGAAACCGACGAGGAAATCCTGGAAGTGATGCGCGACCTGCGCGCCCATGGCGTGGAGATGCTGACCATCGGCCAGTATTTGCAGCCGACCCGGCACCACCTGCCGGTGGTGCGCTTCGTCGAGCCGGCCCAGTTCGACCGCTTTGCTGCGGCGGCTGCGGAGATGGGTTTTACCAATGCCGCCTGCGGGCCGATGGTGAGGTCGAGCTACCATGCCGACCGGCAGGCGAAAGAAGCCGGGGCGGTGTGAACCCATGCCATTATCCTGGAACGAGATAAGAAGCCGCGCCCTCGAATTTTCCCGCAAATGGGAGGAGGAAGGCTCGGAGCGCGCCGAGGCGCAAAGCTTCTGGAACGATTTCTTCGCGGTATTCGGCATTGAGCGCAAGCGCGTGGCCGTGTTCGAGAAGCAGGTGCAGCTTGCACGCGCCGGGGAGAAACTCAGGCAGGGCCGCATCGACGCCTTCTGGAAAGGCGTGCTGCTGATCGAGCACAAGAGCCGCGGCCAGGATTTGAACCGCGCCTTCACGCAAGCCACGGATTACTTCGATGGGATCGCAGAACGCGACCTGCCCCGTTACATTCTGGTGTCGGACTTCGAGCGATTCCGTCTCTTTGACCTGGAGGAGGACAAGCAGGCGGAATTCCGTCTGGCCGATCTGCACAAGCACATCAAGCATTTTGCCTTCATTGCGGGCTACCGCACCCAGGTCATAGAGCCGCAGAACCCGGTGAACATCAAGGCTGCCGAGCGCATGGGGCGGCTGCACGACCAGTTGAAGGCCAGCGGCTATGAGGGGCATCCGCTCGAAGTGCTGCTGGTGCGCCTGCTGTTTTGTCTGTTCGCAGAGGATACCGGCATCTTCCAGCCCGCCAGCGCCTTCCGCGCCTGGCTGGAAGAACACACCGCGCCGGACGGGAGCGATCTCGGCCCACAGCTCGCGCAATTCTTTCAGGTGCTCAACACCTCCGAGGACAAGCGTTCGGCCAACCTCGACGACCAGCTCGCCGCCTTTCCTTATGTGAACGGCAAGCTGTTCGAGGAAATGCTGCCCATCGCCGCCTTCGATGCCGCCATGCGCGAAGCCCTGCTCGACTGCTGCGCGCTGGACTGGAGCGCGATCTCCCCGGCCATCTTCGGCGCGCTGTTCCAGAGCATCATGGACGGCAGGGCGCGGCGCAACCTGGGCGCGCACTACACCAGCGAGGAAAACATCCTCAAGCTGATCGGGCCGTTGTTTCTCGATGACCTCAAGGCCGAATTCCAGCGCGCGCGCAGCAACAAGAACAAGCTGTTCGAGTTCCACAAAAAGCTGCGCACCCTCACCTTTTTCGACCCTGCCTGCGGCTGCGGCAATTTTCTGGTGATCGCCTATCGGGAGCTGCGCAAGCTGGAACTGGAGGTGCTGCGCGCCAGCTATGACAGCGGCCAGCAAGTGCTCGACGTGCATCAATTGATCGGCGTGGACGTCGATCAGTTCTACGGCATCGAGATCGAAGAGTTCCCCGCCCAGATCGCCCAGGTGGCGCTGTGGCTGATGGATCACCAGATGAACGTGCGGGTGTCGGAGGAGTTCGGCATGTACTTCGCGCGCATCCCGCTCAAGAGCACGCCGCACATTCACCACGCCAATGCGCTGACGCTGGACTGGAATGCCGTGCTGCCGGTGGAGCGGGCGAGCTTCGTGTTTGGCAATCCGCCGTTTGTGGGCGCAAAGTACATGAGCGATGCGCAGCGTGAGGAAACGCGGCAGGTATTCAGCGGCATAGGCAACGGCGGTCTGCTGGATTTCGTGGCCGCCTGGTATGTCAAAGCAGCAAACTACCTGAATTCCGTTCGGGCTGAGCCTGTCGAAGCCATGCAAAGCCCTTCGACAGGCTCAGGGCGAACGGGTGCGCGCTGCGCCTTCGTTTCCACCAACAGCATCAGCCAGGGTGAGCAGGTCGGCGTACTGTGGAGCTGGCTGCTGAGCCAAGGCATGCATATCCACTTCGCCCATCGCACCTTCCAGTGGAGCAACGAAGCGAAAGGCATGGCGGCGGTGCATTGCGTCATCATCGGCTTCGGCGCATTCGATGTGGACAAGAAAACGATTTATGAATACGAGGACATTCGCGGTGAGCCGCATGCGGTAGCTGTCGCGAATATCAATCCGTATCTGGTGGATGCGCCGGATGTGGTATTGGAGAAGCGCAGCCAGTCAATTTCAAATGCCCCGAGAATGTCCTTTGGGAATCAACCCATCGACGGCGGCAATCTTCTTCTGAGCGAAGAAGAGAAGTCTGAATTATTCCGAGTTGAGCCGCAGGCGGCACCCTTTATTCGGCCTTTTCTTGGGGCTGATGAGTTTATCAACAGTATCCCGCGTTATTGCTTGTGGCTTAAAGATGCAAATCCAGAACAGCTGCGGCACATGCCAGAAGTGCGTAAGCGAATTGAGGCGGTTCAAATATTCCGACAATCAAGCAAACGCCCCGCGACTCGTGAGCTCGCTCAAACGCCGACACTGTTTGCTTTCGTTTCTCATCCAGAAACCGATTATCTCTTGGTGCCTAGCGTCAGCTCTGAGCGACGGCAATTCGTGCCGATTGGCTTCATGCCTCCCGAGGTTATCGCCAGTAACTTGTGCTTGATAGTTCCAAACGCCACCCGCTATCACTTCGGTATCCTTTCCTCCACCATGCACAACGCCTGGGTGCGCTATGTGTGTGGACGTTTGAAAAGCGATTACCGCTATTCAGCCGGCATCGTCTACAACAACTTCCCCTGGCCCGAAAACTCCGCCGATGTCCAGCGCGAGAAAATCGAAGCCGCCGCCCAAGCCGTGTTCGACGCCCGCGCACAATTCCCCGACGCCACGCTCGCCGATCTCTACGACCCGCTCACCATGCCGCCTGCCTTGGTGAAGGCGCACCAAAAGCTCGACGCGGCGGTGGATGCGGCCTACGGCAAGAAGAACTTCAAGAATGATGCCGAGCGCGTGGCGTTCTTGTTCGAGTTGTACCAGAAATACACGTCGCTGCTGCCCGGCGCGACGAAGCCGAAGCGCGGCTCTGTCAAACGCAAGGCTTCTACTGGCTTCGACGAGATGGAAATATAGGAAGCTTACTTGAAGTTACCTATATTATGCGTATACTTGGTAA
>JAIOJM010000094.1 GCA_019911785.1 Sulfuricella sp.
CCGGGCTGGAGCAGCTGATCGAACAGGTGCGCGGGCTCGACATGGCGGAAGTGCACAAGCAGATCGAGGCCGAGGAAGCCCAGCGCGACTAGCCACCTGTCGGACTTGAAAAAATTATTGCTTGGCGTCCTGGCGGTTCAAATGCAGTTTTTAGGTTGAACCATCAACCCTCGTGCTGCAACGTTTCACGCAACAGCGGTACGGTGATAGGGCGCTTGGTTTCGAGGGAGTAGCGGTCGAGCGTATCCAGCGCCCCCAGCAGCGATGGCAGGTCACGCCGCCAGTGGCGCAGCAGGTATTCCGCCACTCCAGCCCCGAGCCGGAAGCCGCAGCTTGCGGCGTGAGCGTGTAGCGCCTGCACCTTCTCGTCGTCGCTGAGGCCATGAATTTGATAGACCAGCCCCCAGCCGAGCCGGGTCACCACATCCGGGCGCATCGGGAGCTGTGCCGGGGCACACGGCCCACTGGTCAGGAGCCTCCCCTGGCCTTCGCGCAGCCGGTTGTAAAGATTGAACAGCGCGATCTGGCCCTCACCGTCGAGCTGGCCGACATCGTCGAGCGCCACTGCGTCGTAACCCTCCAGACCATCCGGCAGCGCCGCGCTGCACTGCACGTAAACCGATTTCAAACCGCGCCGTGAAACCGCCTCCACAAAGGCATGCAGCAAATGCGTTTTGCCGCCATTAGGCTCGCCCCAGAGATAGATGAAGCGCTCCGGCTGCGTGCCGGCAGCGCTTTCGCTCAGGGCTTGCAGCACTTCCGCATTGCGCCCGGCAACAAAGTTGTCCAGCGTGGGAGTGAAGTCGGGGGAGATTTCGAGCAATAGCTGTTTCATTTTTTAAAAGGGAAATCAGGTTATCGATATTCTATCAGCTTGAGCAGTGCCTGCAGCGGTTCGTAAAAACCGGGTATGATTCGGCGTTTCATTCATCCTGTATTCTCGCCGATGGATTTCACGGATTTGCTTTTCATCCTGCTGCTTGCCGCGCTCGCCGGATTCTGGCTCGACAGCCTGCGCGCCCTGGAAACCGCGCGCAATGCAGGCAAACGTGCCTGCAACGGCGCAGGCGTCCAGTTTCTCGACGACACGGTTACCGTCACCTCCCTTGCTCTGAAGCGAAATACACGGGGACATCTGGCGATCCGGCGGACCTATCGTTTCGAGTTCAGCGATACCGGCGATAACCGGCTGGAAGGCACGCTCGTATTGCTGGGCGCACGGGTTGAATCGGTGGAGATGGAACCGTTCCGGTTCATGCAGTGATCCCGGATTTTCGTGCTGCCGAAACGAAACAAATATCGCCCAAGATCGAACCCTGAAATCATTCGGATTAATTATCGCTTGACTTGCAAAAATATAAGGCGTAAAAACTCTCTGGTGTTTGGATTCAAGTTTTTTGCACTATCGGTTTCGCCGTTTGCAGTCTTGGAATTCAGGCATTTTCGCGGGATTTCCCGTATTTTTATTAGCAAGGGACTACGTAATGGCAACTGGTACTGTAAAATGGTTTAACGATTCCAAGGGTTTCGGCTTCATCACTCCGGACGACGGCAGCGAAGATCTGTTCGCGCACTTCTCCGCGATTCAGATGGGCGGATTCAAAACCCTGAAAGAAGGTCAAAAGGTGCAGTTTGAAATCACCCAAGGCCCCAAGGGTAAGCAAGCTTCCAACATCCAGGCCGCCTAAGTATTAGCGCTTGAATGCCACGCCCCGGAGCCAAGGCTCCGGGGCGTTTTTACTTGTACTATGCACCACAGAGTGGTGTGTAGTGTTTGTGCCTGCCTACCGGTACAAACCGCTTTTCAGGTAGCTCTTCCGCAACACCCTCAACCCCACCAGCAGCACGGCGCTCATCGGCAATGCCAGCAGCACGCCGAAGAAACCGAACAACTGCCCGAACGCCAGCACGGCAAAAATCACCGCAACCGGGTGCAGGCCGATGCGGTCGCCCACCAGCCAGGGCGTCACCACCACCCCCTCCAGTACCTGGCCGGCGCCGAATACGATCCACACCGGGATCATTCCGCCCAGACTCTGGAACTGCATCAATCCCGCCAGCGTGGCCAGGGTCAGGCCGACGATCATGCCGAGGTAAGGCACGAACACCAGCAAGCCGGCGATGATTCCGATCGGCAAGGCCAGTTCCAGCCCGACCAGCCACAGGCCGAGCGCGTAAAACAGGCTCATCAGCAGCATCACCGAGATCTGGCCGCGCAAGAAGCCGCCCAGCACATCATCCACTTCCCGAGCCACCGCACCGACCTGTTCGTGCCAGCGGCGCGGAATCACCTCGTCGATGCGGGCGACGATCAGGTTCCAGTCGCGCAGCACGTAAAACAGCACCACCGGCACCAGCACCAGGTTGGCGAAAAAGCCCGCCAGCGCCAGCCCGCCGCTTCCGAGCGAGGGCAGGAATTGAGCGGCGAAGCCGCCGGCACTTTGCCAATGCTCGGCCAACGCCTGTCTGAGATATGCGCTGTCGAGCTGCAACTCCACGTCGAACCGGGCTTTCAGCCAAGGCGCCAGATGCTGCCTGAACCAGTCGAGGTAGCCCGGCAGGCGCTCTATGAACAAGGACACCTGCTGCTCGAACAGCGGGATCATGATCAGCAGCAGCGCAGCAAACAAGCCGAACAGGAACACCATGGCCAGAAT
>JAIOJM010000007.1 GCA_019911785.1 Sulfuricella sp.
ATGCCGAGCAGCTTGGCTGCGGCAGTCTTGTTGTAGCGCGTCTTTTCCAGCGCATCCGTGATCGCCGCTTTTTCCACGGCATCGAGGTATTCCTGCAGCGGCAAGCTTTTCATCTGCGCCATGTCCTTCGGCTGTTTCGCCGCAAGCTGCAAATCCTCGCAACCTATCTCCCCCCCCGTGGTCAGCGCCATCGCCCGCTCGAGGATGTTTTCCAGCTCGCGCACGTTGCCGGGAAAATCATATTCCCGCAGCTCCTTCAGCGCCGCCAGACTCAGCTTCGGCGGCTCGGCATTCAGGCGCGCCACTTTCTTGAGAATTTCCCCGGCCAGCAGCGGGATATCCTCCGGGATCTCGCGCAGCGCCGGCATCTTCAGCACGATGACGTTGAGCCGGTAAAACAAGTCCTGGCGAAATTTCCCGCTTTCCACACATAGCGCCAGATCCTGGTGAGTGGCGCTGATGATACGCACATCCACCGGCTCTTCCTGGGTGGCCCCCACCTTGCGCACCATTTTTTCCTGGATGGCGCGCAGCAGCTTCACCTGCATCGGCAAAGGCAGGTCTGCCACTTCGTCGAGGAACAGGGTGCCGCCGCTGGCCGCCTGGAAAAAACCGTCCTTGTCCTGGCTGGCGCCGGTGAAAGCGCCTTTCTTGTAGCCGAAGAACTCGCTTTCCATCAGGTTCTCGGGGATCGCGCCGCAGTTGACGGCGACAAACGGGCCATCCCCGCGCGGACCGTTGAGATGGATCAGCCGCGCCGCCATCTCCTTGCCGCTGCCCGATTCCCCGGTGATATGAACCGGCGCCTGGCTGCGCGCCAGCTTCGCTATCATCTGGCGGGTCAGATGCATCAGGGGCGAATTGCCGAGCAACGCCGGCTGGCTGGCGACGGCTTGGCCTTCTTCTATTTTTCTTGACTGACCGGGACTGGGCAATCTGAGCGCGGAATTAACCAAAGCGCGCAGCTGGGCCAACGATACCGGCTTGGAAAGATAATCGAATGCGCCCGCCTTGAGGGCGGCGACGGCATTTTCCGCGCTGCCGTAGGCGGTGATCACCGCCACCGGTTTGCCGGGATAATTCCTGGTCACATATTCCAGAAAACCCAGGCCATCCCCGTCGGGCAAACGCATGTCGGTGAGGCAAAGATTATAGTAGTTCTTGTGCAGGTACTGCTCCGCCTCGAACGTGCTGGCTGCCGCATCGACCTCCAGGCCCATGCGCTGCAGAGTCAGTACCAGCAGCTCGCGGATATCGGCCTCGTCGTCCACAACCAGCACACGGCGCGGTTGTTCTTCATTATTATTCCGGGAAACTTGCGGCGTCCGGTTCAACATATCTCCTTTTCAGAGCTTATCCTGAATTGCCCGCCTTGCGGGGCTTCAATGTAATCGAGCGTGGCCCCGTTGGCTTCACACAGCTCGCGGGCAATGTAAAGCCCCAAACCGGTGCCGGTACTGTCGGTGGTAAAGAATGGCTCGAACAGCTGGGTGCGCAACGCTTCGGCAACGCCGGGCCCGTCATCGACCACATCCAATTGTACAATATTCCCAGGCGAGGCAAATGCCGCACGCAGGCGGATGCTGCCGTCCCGACGCCGGCAGTGGCGCCAGGCATTGCGGCACAGGTTCCACAGCACCTGGTCGAGGTGATACCGGTCGAAGCGTACCGTCACGTCCTCCGCCACGTCCAGAACAACCGCCTTGGCCGGAATTTTTTCGGTCTGACAAAACTGCTCGACGAACTGGCGCAAAGTCGCGCCCAGGCGGAGCATTTCCGGCGTGGCGCGGTCCCTGCGGTTGAGTTGCAGCACGTCCTGCACCATCCGGTCGATGCGATGGGTGTTATCGCGGACAATCTGCAGCAGCCGGGCATGGGTCGCATCCTGCCCCGGCTCCTCCTGCAATAGCTGGGCCGCGTGGCCGATCGAGCTGAGTGGATTGCGGATCTCATGTGCGATATTGACCGTCAGCCTGCCCAGTGCAGCCAGCTTATGCTGCTGGGCCCGCGCCTGCATCAGGCTCAAATCTTCCAGAAAGATCAACGCACCCAGCATCGCGTCCCCGCCAATCGCGGAAAAGTGTACCTGCACCTGTTTGCCGGTGGCCGGCGCAACCAGCTCGAAGCGATCGTTGCCAGGGTCTGCGCGCCAGCGCCACAGGCACTCGGACAATGCCGGAAAATAGTCGTTGAGCCGCAGCTTATCCCACACTGCCGCCGGCGTGCCGAGCAATTTTTCCGCCTCGCCATTATGCTGCCTCACCCGCCCCTGCTCGTCCACCACCAGCACGCCGTCCTGCATATTATGGATCACCAGCTGGTTGACCTGGGCCAGGTTGGCAAGGTCGACGCTCTGCTTCCGCGCCAGATTCTCGGTCACAGCCAGGCGTCTGGTCAGAACAAAGGCCAGCCCGGCGATAGCGAAAAACCCCATGCTGGTCAGGCTGGTTTGCAGATAATCCTTGGTATTTCCCGCCAGCACCAGCACCTGATAGGTCTGCTCGAGCAAAAGCATAATGCTCGCCATCGCGGCATGGAACATTGCCAGGCGGCCACGGCTGACCATGCCGATGGCTACCAGCGGCCCCAGCAGGAGCAGCCCGAGGCCGCTCTGAATACCCCCGCTGGCATGCATCAGCAGCACGATAAACAAAATATCCGCACTCACCTGGGCACTCAGGAGAAGGTTGAAGCGCGGCCAGCGAATGTCGATCGGCACGATCATCAGCACCGCAAAGAACACGTAAGCAATGCTGGTGGCGTAGAACAGGGAGGGATTGTAAGCGCCAAAGGTGTTGATGGCGCCGAACAGGGTATAGGCGACGGCAAAAGTGCCGGCCAGGGTCAGTCGAAATAGATTGAAATAGCGGAGAGAACGCCAGTATGACTCAGGCTGAGGCGTGGGCCGAACCTGCAGCAATTCTGTCAGCATTGCGGGATGACGCCCGGCCGATTAACGCAAGGATTACTTCTGATGGAGTTGGCGATGCTCATTGGTGCAAAAGGATTCACCGTGACTGACGATGCTTTCGCTCCTCGGCAGATGCACTCCACAATGGGCGCAGCGCACCATGTCCTCGCCGGTTTCGTTTTTTGGCGCGTCTTCCCGCTTGATCCTGCGGCCATAGCTTTTGACGAGGCGGTAAACAACCCAGGCGGCCAGAGCAAGAAGTATCAGTTTGATCAACATCACTCTACCCCGGTAAACGAGGCGCCTCAGGGTTCAAGATTCGGACATGAACTGGTCGGGGTGAGAGGATTCGAACCTCCGGCCTCTGCGTCCCGAACGCAGCGCTCTACCAGGCTAAGCTACACCCCGTTTTGATTTCTTTCAGTAACTTCGCGTTACCGCAAAGTCTGCCAATTGTAGCAAAGATTCCCTGTATTTTGAATGCGGCAGATGCGAAATCGCCTCGCACGCCATCCTGGCCTCAGCCGTCGCCTGGTTTTTCGCGTAATCCAGCGCACCGGTATCGCGGATCGCGGCCATCACTGCATCCAGCTCGTCCAGGCCGCCATGCTCGATCGCCCTGCGGATCACTTCTGCTTGCTGCGGTGTGCCGTTTTTCATGGCGTAGATCAGCGGCAGCGTAGGCTTGCCCTCGGCCAGGTCGTCGCCGACGTTTTTGCCGGTTTCGGCGTGGTCGCCGGAATAATCCAGCACGTCGTCGATCAGCTGGAACGCAGTGCCCATGCGCATCCCGTAGACGGCCATGGCCTCCTCGTCGGCCATGGAAGCATTGCCCAGGATCGCACCGAGGCGGGTGGCGGCTTCGAACAGTTTGGCGGTTTTGTAGTGGATCACCTGAAGATAGCGCGCCTCGTCGATATCCGCGTCGTTGCAGTTCAGCAGTTGCAGCACTTCGCCCTCGGCGATGATGTTGGTGGCATCTGCCAGCACTTCCATCACGCGCATGCTGCCCGCCCCGACCATCATCTGGAAGGCCCTGGAATAGAGGAAATCGCCCACCAGCACGCTGGCGGCGTTGCCGAACAGGGCGTTGGCGGTGGCGTTGCCGCGCCGCAGGTTCGATTCGTCCACCACGTCGTCGTGCAGCAGGGTGACGGTATGAATGAATTCGACCACCGCGGCCAGGACGTGATGATGACCGCCGGAATAGCCGAACGCACCCGCCGACAACAGCACCAGCGCGGGGCGCAGGCGCTTGCCGCCGCTACCGATGATGTATTCGCTGATCTGGCGGATCAGCACGACTTCGGAATAGAGCCGCTTGCGGATGACTTCATCCACGGCTAGCATGTCCGACTCGATGGGACTGCGTATGGCTTCCAGCGACACAATAAATCCAGAGGTTGGGTGAAAAAGGGCTAATGGTAGGAACGAGAGCAATTCGGTGTCAAGTTTTTCCAGTCCCGCCCCTGATTCATAAACAATATTTAACCCTCGTCACAAAATTCTGGTACAATCGCGTTCCTTTTTAAAAGCAAGTGTGGAGCTCAATATGTATGCGGTCATAAAAACCGGTGGCAAGCAGTATCGCGTTGCCCCTGGCGAAAAATTGAAAATAGAACAGATACCGGCAGACATTGGCAGCGAAATCGTACTGGATCAAGTATTAATGGTTGCAGACGGTGAAGCGGTCACGGTAGGCACGCCCCTGGTAAGCGGCGCTACGGTCAAGGCGACGGTCGTCGCGCAGGGTCGCGGCGAGAAGGTGCAGATTTTTAAAATGCGTCGTCGCAAGCACTACCAGAAGCATCAGGGACATCGTCAGAACTATACCGAGATCCGCATCGACGGCATCGCGGCGCTAGTCTAGGAGAATTAACCATGGCACATAAAAAAGCAGGCGGCAGTGTACGCAACGGCCGCGACTCTCATTCCAAGCGTCTGGGCGTGAAGCGCTACGGCGGCGAACTGGTTTCCGCCGGCAGCATCATCGTGCGCCAGCGCGGCACCCAGATGTACGCCGGTGACAACGTCGGCATGGGCAAGGATCACACCTTGTTCGCCAAGGTGACCGGCACCATCAGCTTCGCCATCAAAGGCGCGGCAAGGCACCAAGTGGTTACCATCACGCCGGCTTAAACCAGCCGGATAGTGGAGCCTTTCAGGCCCTATCAAACGATAGGGCTTTTTTATTTGAGCACTCACAATGAAATTCATTGACGAAGCAAAAATCGAAGTCCATGCCGGTGACGGCGGCAACGGCTCGGCCAGCTTCAGGCGCGAGAAGTACATCGACAAGGGCGGGCCGAACGGTGGTGATGGCGGACGCGGCGGCAGCATCTATGCGATTGCCGACCGCAACATCAACACCCTGGTGGACTATCGCTTTGCCCGCATCCACCGCGCCGAACGCGGCGAAAACGGGCAGGGATCGGATTGCTACGGCAAGGGCGGCGAGGATATGGTGCTGCGCGTACCGGTCGGCACCGTCATCACCGACATCAACACCAACGAAATCATCGCCGACCTCGCCAAGGACGGCGAGAAAGCACTGATCGCCAAGGGCGGCAAGGGCGGTCTCGGCAACCTGCACTTCAAGTCCAGTACCAACCGGGCTCCGCGCCAGTTCACACACGGCGAACTGGGTGAGGTACGAGAGCTCAAAATGGAACTCAAGGTGCTGGCCGACGTCGGATTGCTGGGTATGCCCAATGCCGGAAAATCCACTTTCATCCGCGCTGTTTCGGCGGCCAAGCCGAAGGTGGCGGACTACCCCTTCACTACCCTGCACCCCAACCTCGGCGTGGTGCGCGTGGAGCACGACAAAAGCTTCGTCATTGCCGACATTCCGGGCCTGATCGAGGGTGCAGCCGAAGGCGCCGGTCTCGGCCACCAGTTCCTGCGCCATCTGGCCCGCACCCGATTGCTGCTGCACCTGGTCGACATCGCCCCCTATGACGAAACTGCCAACCCGGTGACGGAAGCGCATGCGATCGTCAATGAGCTCAAGAAATACGACGAATCGCTCTACCAGAAGCCGCGCTGGCTGCTGCTGAACAAGATGGACATGCTGCCCGCAGACGAACGCGACCAGTACAGGCAGCAGTTCCTCAAGGACTTTGGCTGGGACGGGAAATGTTTCATCATTTCCGCCCTCACCGGAGAAGGCTGCAAGGAAGTGGTCTACGCCATCATGGAATTCCTCGATCAGAACCGGCCAGTGGAAGAACCCGCAGAAGATACGCAGGAAACACAACCTTGAGTTCCGTCATCGCCAACAGCAAACGCCTGGTCGTAAAAGTCGGCAGCAGCCTGGTCACCAACAGCGGTGCCGGACTCGACCATCAGGCCATCGCCACCTGGGCGGCGCAGATTGCCGCCCTCAAGGCCATGGGGCGCGAAGTCGTGCTGGTGTCTTCCGGCGCGATCGCCGAGGGGATGCAGCGCCTCGGCTGGAAGAAGCGCCCCAGCGCCGTGCATGAACTGCAAGCCGCAGCCGCGGTGGGCCAGATGGGGCTGGTGCAGGTCTATGAAACCTGCTTCCGCAAGCATGGCCTGCACACCGCGCAAATCCTGCTGACCCACGACGACCTGGCCGACCGCAAGCGCTATCTGAATGCCCGCTCCACCCTGCGCACCCTGCTCGAACTGAACGTCATCCCGATCATCAACGAAAACGACACCGTAATCACCGAGGAAATCCGCTTCGGCGACAACGACACCCTGGGGGCT
>JAIOJM010000095.1 GCA_019911785.1 Sulfuricella sp.
AAGACGATGCATTAATCGGATCTCAGTTTCAGGGCGTATTAGAAAACACCCTCGGGATAATCAACCCAAACGAGGAAAAAGTGGTTTTATTTGTCCACACACAAAAGTATTCAAACTGGTCCAGCCGAAAAATCGATAATGCCCACAAACTGGTGCCTGCCGTTGATGTCTTTTGTGCTCACGCCTATCTGGTTACCCAGGCAGCCGCAAAAAAACTGCTCGCAACACTTTACCCTGTCCACAATGTGGCCGATTGCTGGAATTATTTGATGAAGAGCAAAGTCATCGAGATTCTCTCGGTCGTACCCTACTGCATTGGCCATGCTCCCTTCGCAAAAAACTCCGCCATCGAGCCGGACAGATCAAAGACCCAGACCAAGCAACGCCAACCATTCCGGCCCCTAAAATATTTCTATACCAAAATCGTTTACCAATTGCTCATCAAACCCGTGCTTCGCATCAGGAAACAGGAATCCACATGGTAATTTCGGAAAAAACTGAAGAGAACAGGCGCTGGCATTTTTCTTGGCATCTGCTGCCACCGTTGCTCTTTCTAGCGATCCTGCCCATCAACCACACCATGGCCTTGCGGATGGTGACATTATTCCTCGCAACCGCTATCGCCTTTGCCCACATCCGCCGCCATCCGACCCCAGCAATCCCCCTTAAACTACCACTAGCCCTGTGGGCCGGCATGGCGCTGCTTTCTCTTACTTGGTCTGCCGACCCCTGGTTTTCGCTCAATGAAATCAAGACCGAAATCGGTTATGGCCTGCTCGCCTTCCTGACGTTCTACATACTGACCGACAGCAAAAAGATATTCCGCTTATGGCTGGCCGCCATCATGCTTGGCCTTCTGGCCACTATCCTCTTCGCACTGAAAGATTTCTGGCAGCTCGGCAGCTGGCAAGGCTACGAATGGGATTGGCAGCACGGTTATGTCAGCTACAGCACCTATCTGGTCACGGTGGCGCCATTCCTGTTTTACCTTTTGCTCAACCCCTCGCAAAACAGATTCATCCGATATCTGGCTTGGCTCACGCCCCCCTTGTTCCTCTTCATCGCTTTTGTCAACGCGAACCGAATGTTCTGGCTGTCTTTCGCCGTTGTTACTGCGATTTTTCTCGGCCTGGCTTGGCTAAGAGCCAGGCACAGTCCGCTTGGGAAACGAATCGCATTAATTGGGCTGGCCAGCCTTATCGTTGCGGCAATCGCCTTCGCTTCTGTCGCAAAGCAAAAAATTACCGCACCGAAATCAACCCAGGCAGCAGTAAGCGAAACATTCCAGCGCAGCGACCGCTACCCCATCTGGCAATTTTGGTCCAAGCGTATTGCCGAGCACCCGTGGACGGGGATCGGCTTTGGACGAGACCTGCCACACTACGCCTATCCCAAACCGAAAGAAATGGAGGTGCTCTGGTTTGCCCATGCGCACAACCTTTTCCTGAATTACCTGTTGCAGTTGGGAGTATTTGGCCTCGCGGCCTTGCTGTTCCTGCTGGGAAGCATCACCCGCAGCTTCTGGAGATATTACCGTTCTTCCAACAACGAGCTCAGCCTGATGGGGATTTGCGGCATTGCCATAGTAGCCGCGGTAGTCATGAAAAACATGACTGATGACCTGTTTTGGCGCACCGACGCCCTGTTGTTTTGGGCTCTGATTGGCCTGCTGCAGGGATATGGCGCCCGCCTCAACACACCCGCCGGCAAAGCATGACCCATCCTGCACCCCCTCGCTTCCTCGTCATCCGCCGCGACAACATCGGCGACCTGGTCTGTACCACGCCGCTGATACATGCCCTGCGCCAACACTACCCCACTGCCACCATCACTGCCCTGGTAAACAGCTACAACGCGCCGGTGCTTACCAACAACCCGGATATCGATGCGGTGTTCGCCTACACCAAGGCCAAACACCGGCCACACGGAACCAGCGTATTAAAGGTTTACTGGGATCGGCTGCAACTCTTCGCCCGCCTCAGAAAATTCCACTTCGACTATGCAATCCTCGCGGCACCAGGATTCCAGCCACGCCTGCTCCGACTGGCTCGTTTCGCCGGGGCAAAACATGTGCTTGGTTTTACCGAACCTGGCAAACCGGGCACCTCAGCCATCAACAATGGTGTCCCTTATGAAGCGGACAAGCCGCAGCATGAAGCAGAAGCAGTTTTTCAGTTGCTGGCTACGCTTGGCATCAAAGGGCTACCACCTGCAGCGCAGGTATTTCCTCAGGCCGATGAAGTTGCTCGTGCCGCAGATGTGCTGCACAGCGCCATTCCCATCCAGCCGCCTCTCCTGATCGGCATTCACATTAGCGCCAGGAAAGCCAGCCAGCGCTGGCCAGCGCAGAATTTTGCAACACTCATGAAACGCCTGCACGAAGAGCACAAAGCCGCTTTCATGCTTTTCTGGTCGCCAGGGGAGACTGGCAACCCCCTGCATCCGGGTGATGACGCAAAAGCACAGGAAATCATAGCAGCCACGACAGGAATTCCCGTCTTGGCATATCCCACACATAATCTGGAACAACTGGTCGCGGGGCTATCTCTGTGCGATATGGTGATCTGCAGCGACGGTGGTGCCATGCATCTTGCTGCCGGTTTAGGCAAGCCCATTCTGTGCTTTTTTGGAAAATCGGATGCAACCCGCTGGCACCCGTGGGGAGTGCCTTATGTGGTTTTACAGCCTCCCAGCCTGGATGTGGCGAATCTGACCGTAGAAGAAGCGTTGAACGGTTTCATGAAACTGGTTTAAGAGCAATACTGGCTACTTAAGCGAAATATCGGCATGTAGGTTGGGTTAGCGGCCTTATCGCGTAACCCAACAGACCCAAACATTCAAGGCCGGTGTTTAAAGGAAAGATTAGGTTTAGCCTCATCAAGTGGGCGCAGGCTGGTCCGGCGCAGAAACGCACCAAACAGGTATAGTGGACTGCCGGATCAGGCGCGCAATAGCAGGCAGCGAATATCTACCGGATGTGGCTGGCTGAGTGGGTTGAGGGAAAATTTTTGTTGTCATGATGATGTCCGGACGCTATCATCACAATTCTAGAGTGACAAGGAGTTCATTATGGGCACCCCAAATTTATCAAAATCTGAGCGTATTGATGTGCGCGCCAGCGCGCAGGTCAAACAGTTGCTGCAGAATGCGGCGCGGGCATGCCATAAAAATGTCAGTGAGTTTTTGCTGGATGCGGGTATCGTTGCGGCCAATCAAGCCCTTGCGGAGCGCAATCGCTTTGAGCTGGATGAGGCGCAGTGGCAAGCTTTTCAGCAGGCGCTGGAAAGGCCGGTGCAGCATAAGCCTCGCTTGAAAAAACTGCTTGCTGAACCGGGAACGCTGGATTGAGCGATCACGGATACGAGCCGGTACGCAAGCTGGCTGCGGCGGATGCAGTCGATACCTTCGATTGCGGCCAGCCAGCGCTTAATCAGTTTTTGCAGCGCTATGCGCTGGTTAATCAGCGGGCGAATAGTGCGCAGACTTATGTTTGCTGCAAGGATGGTCAGGTGGAGGGCTTTTATAGCTTGGTGGTCGGCAGTGTAGAGCCGGGAGAGGTTCCTGCACGGGTTATGAAGGGGCTGGCTCGTCACCCAGTGCCGGTAATGATTTTGGCGCGTCTAGCAGTTGACCGGATGCATCAGGGCAAGGGTCTTGGTCGTGCCTTGCTGAAAGATGCGTTGCTGCGCACCTTGCAGGCAGCGGATATCGCGGGTATCCGTACTGTGCTTGTACACGCCAAAGATGAGGCGGCGCGCCAGTGGTATGAAAGCTGGGAATTTGAGGCCAGCCCGACCGACCCGTTTCACTTGTATTTGATGATTAAGGACTTGAAAGCAATTGCCAGCGTATAAAAGTTGACCCCATGACAGATTTGCACTACGTAGTCAGTCAAGAACTTGTGAACATAAACGCCAGAGAGCTCACCGCTTCTACGCAATATAGTTTTTTAGGCGGATCAAATATTAGACTTGCCGCACAGGGCCTGGGTACCGCGCCACCAAAGCATCCGTTGTTAGCAAGGTGTGCCCTCTACGGTTGCCTGGGCAACAAGAATGCGGTCGAATGGGTCTTTATGGATGAGTGGCAAGCTGTCGATAGAAACGGCGTGCTCACTGGTAATCGCCAATTCCTGATAGCCGTTGTCCAGCAGCCCACGGCGCAACACCCTCGCATCAACCTGAAAATCGGAACGCCCAAGGCCACGCTTGATGGCAATTTCCCAAAGGCTGGCCGCACTGAAAAGTAGTTCGTTCAGCGGGTCTTCCAGCAGTGGGCGTGCCGCTGCAGACAACTGGTCAGGCGAACCAGCCGCCCATAGCAATAAGTGGGTATCCAGCAGCAGCTTCATTCTCCACCACCGAAAAGCATCTCGATTTCGCCGCTGCCCATGCGATCGAAATCATCAGGAACGGTGATTTGGCCCGCCATGAAGCCCAACCTGCGGGCTTGTCCGGCTAATGGAGCTTCCAGGCGAGTCACCTTCACCAGCGGCTTTCCAGCTTTGGCGATGATAAAAGGATCACCCCTTACCGCCTGCTCTATCAACCGCGACAATTGGGTTTTGGCATCGTGAATATTGACCGTCTGCATGACAAACCTCCATAGACTAAGGGAAGCGCTGATTAAATGATAAATCGTCATTCCGCCCCGGATTACCCCTTCCGGGGTGACGGCCAGGCCGGAATCTAGAAAATTCAAAGCACTGGACACCGGCTTTCGCCGGTGCGACGAATAAATCAGCGCTTCCTAAGTTTTATTAACTTAGTCTATCACAAGAAATGCATTGACTGGTTTGGACCGTACCGTTTATACGGAACGGTTGCTGGGATATCCAGTGTTTTCACCTAGAATTTTTCCGTATATTTTCCGTAACCATTCCCTCCCCCGCTTGCGGGGGAGGGTTAGGGAGAGGGGAATTGCCGCTAACCCAACCTACATAAGCTTTAACCCCAATTGTCCATTGGAATGCTCGTGCATGTAGGAGCGCCGCCCCGGCGCGATTTGCGGCTGAAAATCGCGGCGAGGGCGCCGCCCCACAGCGGTGTTCGCTTGACAAACCAAAACAGCAATATACAATTTGAATTAATTTAATGCAAAGTGTAAAAGCATGATTCCTCGCGCCGCAACTCAAACGCTCCTGCATCTCGCCCAAGGCTACCCGATATTGGCAATCACTGGGCCGCGCCAATCTGGCAAAACCACACTAGCAAAAGCCACATTTGCCGAGAAACGTTATATCTCACTTGAAGATCCAGATGAACGACTGTTTGCCACTGAAGATCCGCGCGGTTTTTTGGCAAGATTCCCGGATGGAGCCATTTTAGATGAGGCCCAGCACTGCCCTGCACTTTTTTCTTATTTGCAAACCTTGGTAGATAACAAACGACAAATGGGGCAGTTCGTTCTCACTGGCTCCCAGCAATTCGGCCTGATGTCCAACATCTCGCAAACACTGGCTGGCAGAGTCGGCCTGGTTCAAGTACTGCCATTTTCGTTATCAGAATTGCAGCATGCCGGCATTGTCGTGAAGCAACTCGACGAACTGCTTTACCGAGGTTTGTACCCCCCTCTTTACGATCGCGACCTCGAGCCAGCCCACTGGTTTTCCAACTACGTCATGACGTATGTCGAGCGTGATGTGCGACAACTCATCGAGGTGCAAAACCTAAGCCTTTTTCAACGCTTCCTAAAAATGTGCGCAGCACGCACTGGGCAATTGCTCAACCTTTCCAGCCTCTCAAACGATTGCGGCATCTCTCACACCACCGCTCGAAAATGGCTTTCCGTGCTAGAGGCTGGGTACATCGTATTTCTCCTGCAACCGCATCATCAAAATTTCGGCAAACGCCTGGTCAAAACGCCCAAACTCTATTTCCATGACACAGGGCTCGCCGCATTTTTACTAGGCATCCGTGACACTGAACATCTTTCCATTCACTCTTCTCGTGGTGCGTTGTTCGAGAACTTCGTCATTAGCGAGCTGCTGAAGAAACGCTTTAATGCCGGCCTGTCAGCAAATCTCTATTTTTGGCGCAATAACATCGGCGACGAAATTGATGTCATCCTCGAACAAGGAAGCAAACTGCAGCCAATAGAGATCAAATCTGCCCAGACCATTGCACCTCAGTTCATGTCCGGCCTAAATAAATGGATGGGCATTGCTGGAGAATCCGCACTTCCACCTCAATTGATTTATGGGGGCACGGAATCCATGACGCGCAACGGCGTACAAATCCTGTCATGGCAGGCGATCAATCAATAATCACTGTGACTGAGGTTTTCCCGGTTTTTCGTCTTCCAATGAGTAGTTTTCATGTCCCCCTGATCCGCGGCACCTCCGACAACCAGAATATGCATATCAATACGCATTCTTGTTAACAAACCCCTTGAACACCGTCAATAGAATAATCCGCAGATCGAACCACAACGACCAGTTTTCAATGTAATAGAGGTCATACTCAACCCGCTTGCGCATTTTCTCGAGGGTATCCGTCTCCCCGCGCCAGCCATTGATCTGGGCCCAGCCGGTAATACCCGGTTTCACCTTATGCCTGAGCATATAGTCGTCAACGAGTTCCTTGTACTGCTCATTGTGCTCGATTGCATGCGGGCGAGGTCCCACGATGGACATCGTGCCCTGCAGCACATTGAAGAATTGCGGCAACTCATCCAGACTGGTCCGGCGCAGAAACGCACCAAACGGCGTGATTCGGGCATCGCCTTTGGATGCCTGTGTGAGTTGGCCGCCCCCCTCCTGATGCACCACCATGCTCCGAAATTTATACACCTTGAAAGGCTGGCCATCCCAACCTAGTCGCTTCTGCTTGAACAGTACCTGGCCCGGCGAAGTCAGCTTCACTCCCAGTGCGATTAGCAGCATCAGGGGAGAGATCAGCAGCAGGATAAGCAACGCGAGCAATCGATCCTCCGAAGCCTTTACCAACCGGTTCACCCCCACCATCGGCGTGACGGAGAGATTCAGCACCGGAAACCCAGCCACCTCAGTCACGGAATGGTTAAGCAGCCGGAAGCCGAAAATGTCAGGGATAAAACGGATATCCACCGCACTATGGCGCAGCGCGTGGAGTAATAACTCCACCTTGTCCTGCTCCCTGATCGGCAAGGCAATCCACACCTGGTCGATATGCTCATCTTCCACATAACCCGCAACATCCGCCAGCCCACCCAGAATCGGCACGCCCGGCTCAACGTGGGCAGCAGGGCCGGCGTTGAAAAATCCCGCCACCTGCAGGCCAATCCAGGGAGATGCCATCAAGCGCCTGGCCACCTCCTCGCCCAAGCCTTCGCCTCCCACAATCACGATGCGCCGCTGGTTAAAGCCATGGCTGCGCAGCCAGCGCAAAGCCACACGCAAAAAAACTCGACAACTGACCAAGGTACCCCAGCCCAGCAAGGACCAGATTCCAATCCAGCCCCGGGAAAAACGAATCCCCATCTTCGTAGTAAAAGCAAAAGCAAAAAGCAGAAACAACACCAGCCCCCAAGCCAGCGTCGTCGCCCTCACCTCATCGAAAAGCGACGCGCCACGCCACGCCTGATAGAGGTTAAAACGCGGGAACAGCAGCGCGGCCAACAGCACTACAATGCCAATTACAACACTATAAGCGGCAGGCAAGCTCCAATTGCCGAGGTAGAGGCGGTGGGCAGTCCAAGCAGCAAAGATAATGCCTGCCCAATCAAGAACGTGCAGCACCGCATTCAGTATGCTGGAATGTTCCTTTAGCAAGCCACGGCGAATCACGGCGCTGAATGCTCCATTTTGCGGTTCAATCGCGACTGGAACGCTTTCCATGCCTGCTCGACAAAAGTCTTAAACTCCTGCTGGAAGCGCTCGAGTGAAAATCGCATGGCATTTGTCCTGCAGTTGGCCGGATGGATCTGTTGCCCTTCCTGCTCGAATCGGCTCACCGCATCTCGAATAGCCATGGTCGATTGCTCGAAAAAGAACACGCCGGTCGGCAATTCGTCATCCAAACCACGAATCGTTTCCAAAGCGCCTCCCTTGCCAAAGGCGATCACCGGGGTGCCGCAAGCCTGCGCCTCCAGCGGCGCAATGCCAAAATCCTCTTCCGCTGTAAAAACAAAGGCGCGTGCACGCTGCATATGATCCTTCAAAACTGCATGGTTCTGATAACCCAGCAAGGTGACATTCCCTCCCGCTTTAGCTTTGATCTTGTCAAAATCCGGCCCATCCCCAATCACGACCAGATGCTTATCCGGCATTGCACTGAACGCCTCAACAATCAAATCGATTTTCTTGTAAGGCACCATGCGGGAAGCCGTCAGGTAGAAATCCTCCTTCTCCTCCCGCAAATCAAATGCGCGCACATCGACTGGCGGATAAATCACACTAGACTCCCGGCGATACACTTTCCAGATACGGCGCGAAATAAAACCGGAAATCGCTACAAACTCATCCACCCCATTCGCCGTCCGGGTATCCCAGACACGAATCTTGTGCAGCAGCCACTTGGCCAGCCACCCCTTGAACCCGCGATCAAGGCCGGATTCTTTCAGATATTGGTGCTGCAAATCCCAGGCATAACGAATCGGCGAGTAACACATACACAGATGCAATTGATCCGGCCCGGTCAAAACCCCTTTCGCCACCGCGTGAGAACTCGAAATGACCAGATCGTAACTGGACAGATCGAACTGCTCCACCGCGAGCGGCATGAGCGGAAGATAGTTGCGGTACTTGGCCCGGGCGAACGGCAGAACCTGAATAAAAGAAGTGGTGACCGGCTTGTCCAGTATAAAGCCACGCTGACCTTCGGGCAGAAAATCTACCAGGCTGAAAAGATCGGCATCCGGATAGCAGGCCAACATCTGCTCGAGCACCCGCTCCGCACCTGCATAAACTGTCAACCAATCATGGACAATAGCTATTTTCATTTTCTGATCCACTCACACCAGTAAACCGCGTATCACCCGCGAAGTTTCCTCTGCACACGCCTCCCAGGTAAACTTGCGCGCCTGTTCAAGGCCTTTCCTCGACAGATCAGAGCACAGAGGCTCATTCCGAAGCACAAGCAGAATCTTCTGCGCGATATCTTCTGAACTATAAGGATCGCAATAAACAGCCGCATCACCACAGACTTCAGGCAACGAAGCCGCATTGGAGACAATGACAGGACACCCGGACGCCATCGCTTCCAAAGGCGGCAGTCCGAAACCCTCATACAGGGAGGGGAAAACCAATGCCGCCGCATGAGAGAAATATTGGCGCAGAGTTGCATCATCGATATAACCCGTGAAGTGAACTCGATCACCCAGGCGCACCGCCTTTTCCTGCACCGCATCATCCCCGGTTATGAATCCTTCTTTCTTGCCGACGATAATCAAATCGTGTGGAATAACTTGAGCAATCGATGCAAACGCATCGAGAAGTCGGACCAGATTCTTATGGGGTTTGACGTTGCCAACAAAAAGCAGGAAAGGTTTTCCATGTGGACTGGGCGCCTGGACTGGAGCAAACCACGAGCTGTCGATACCCAGCTTAATCACCCTGAGTTTCTGCTCAGACACCCCCGTAAATCGCGCCAGTTCCCGCGCTGTGAATTCAGAGTCACAGACAACCGTATCGGCTCTTTTCGCTACGGCACCGAACATGGCTTTCGCATATAACCGCTTGTGTAAGCCGCCAACGAACTCAGGCATGGCAAGATGAAACACATCATGTACTGTCACAAGCAGGCGACCACGATAAAAAACAGGAATGTTGTAATGCGGCGCCCAAAAAAGATCCGTGGATTCCGGGATCTTGCGCGCCAATTCGAACTGCTCCTGAATGGAATAAATCGGCGCCTTGCAGTCAACCAACCTGACGTTCGGCATCTCCTGCCACTTTAATGCCATCAGCGCTTCAGAGTCGCCCAGCAAGTGGAATACCACATCATCCATAGCCCGGACGACAAGAGGAAGCAACTGACGCAAATAGGTTCCGATGCCCGACGCATGGAGCATCCGGGCATCCACGCAAACGGCTGTAATTTTCATTCTAGAATCAATGGCAAAACTTATGTTTTTTAAAAAATGCTGATTAATTCATCATTGCCAGTACAGAAAACAGAGGTGACCCCATTCGTTTGAACAGCAGCCTGAGTTTTTTAAGTGGATCCTCAGTACCGGTTCAAGCTTCTGGTTGTCCCAGACAATCTGGTTCTTCACACCACACCAATAAGTTTCTGCAGTTCCTGATTGGCTGCGGTCAGTTCATCATAGGTCAGATCATCAATTTTGATCAGTTCAAAACCATCAATCAACATGATCAGTACCAAGCCGTCACCAGTCCGCTTTTTGTCCATCTTCATTGCAGCAAACAGGGCGTCCGTATCAAGCTGGCTCTTGTGTAGCTGGGCCGTTAGTGCTGGTTGCAATGCCCGTCGGTGCAGCTGTTCGAAAAGGGCAACGTTCATCAAGCCACGATTTTTGGCAACGATATTGGCAAATATCATGCCAATGACCACAGCCTGCCCATGGGGGATGGCAAACGCTGAAGTAGATTCAACAGCATGACCAAAGCAGTGGCCGAAATTGAGCAGGTTGCGCTTGCCCGTATCGAACTCGTCATCCCGCATATAGCTAAGTTTAACGGCCAAGGATTTTTCGATAGCGGAAAGCAATGCCGCAGAATTTTCGCGGCCAGTTAGTGCCGGCAGATTCGACATCAGCTCATGGGCTAGCGGCTCACCCCCCATCAGGTGCAACTTCACAACTTCGCCCAATCCACTGAAATAATCTTCATTCTTTAACGTCTTGGTGAATCCGGGGCAGAGAAAGATCTGGTTCGGTGGAAAGAATGAGCCTACGAGATTTTTGTAACTCTTGTAGTTAAGGGAAGTCTTGCTGCCAATACAACTGTCAGCCTGAGCCAGCAGGGTTGTCGGAACAAAAATCCAGTTAATGCCGCGATACAGGGTTGAAGCGGCAAAGCCGGTAATATCCTGCACAATCCCGCCACCGATCGAAATCAATGTCATGTTGCGCTTGGCCGCCCGTGACATCAGCGCATCATAAACTTCCATGACCGTATAAAGATTCTTGCGATCTTCTTCGATCGGCAACACCATGACCAGTTGGGGATCAAGGCGGGAAAACAGGGATTCACAGTAGATATCCCATACGTTGCTATCGATTACGTAGAAACGGTTAGGGATTTCTTCGAATGCCGCGAGGAAATCAAACGAATCGAAAAAATTTACCTCATAGTCACGAATTGCGGAATGAACCTTGATTATCTGCATACATAGCCCCCATCAACCACCAACACCTGGCCAGTCATATAAGAATTCTTTTCTGAACACAAAAAAGCCACCATCTCGGCAATCTCAGCCGGTTCGGCCAAACGCTGAAGCGGAATACTATCGCTGATGGCCTGGATCTGCTCCGGTGTGTTATTCTGACGCGTCAACTCGGTGTTGACATAGCCGGGGGCGATGGCGTTAATTAAAACCCCATGCGGCCCCAGCTCCAAAGCCAACGTACGCGTGACCCCATTAATGGCAGATTTGCTTGCCGCATAAGCCACCCGGCGCTCTTTTGACACAAGGCTCCAAATCGAACTAAGGTTGACTATTCTTCCATAGCGGTTCGCCCTCATGCGCTCAGCAACCAGCCGCGTAAGCTGCAGGGGAGCAACCAGATTGATCTGCAATGTCTCATTTAACGTAGCTGAGTCGAGTTCATCGAGTCCGGCCAGAAAATTAATGCCGGCATTGTTGACCAGAATATCGATGGGACCTTCTATGGTGCTCACATAACTTTCTATGGACTCGGGGTCGCTCAAGTCCATTTCTGGACGTGAAGGAGTTAAAACTCGCGCGCCTTCGCGAGCCAATACCAAAGCAATGGCAGCACCAATGCCACGCGAAGCCCCCGTAACCAGGGCGACTCGATTTTTCACTTTACAATCCCGTATTTCTCCATGGCGCTCTTGTAACGTGCTTCCAGCATTTCAATGCGGTTAGCATCTTCGGCGAAGATCATGCCATAGAAGTCACGCTTATTCTTCAGCCACAGCAATTCGAAATAGACAGCTTTAAGAATGCCTTTCTCTGTACCTTCATTCAGCGCTTCCGGGCAACTAAATATAACCTTGCGTGTTTCATAGTAGCTTAACGCACCCGCAGGAAGTCTGCGCAGGAAGGGCAAAGCGTCGGCTGAGACGCCACCGCCAACAGCCGCAATCAGCCCATGAGCATGGGCTTTGGCGACAATATCAGAGGTCAGGTCAAAAACTGCGTCACTATTGATGTCATCGCGCCCCAGTCCGGCGGAATGACTCATGTCAACACGCCCCACGACGATGCCATTCAGTTTCTTAATGCCGGGAAGTGCCAGCATTTCGTCAAAGTTCTGACAAGTAGTAACCGTTTCAACATTAATCGCAAAAGACATTTGCTCGATTTCGTCTTGTGGGAAGGCAAGATCCATTGCAGCCAGGAATTTCTTCAATGCGTAGGGAGTTTCCACCATGGGTGCGACAATACGCGATACGCCCAGCACACGGGCCTCATACATATCACGGATAGCTTCGCAGCCCCCAATCTTGAGAGTGAGCCCCAAGCCCGCGGCACTAATCACCTCTTTCAAACGCATCGCTTCTTCGAGGCGCGTTCCCTCAGCTTCGAATTCGGCCTTAACGCCCACCACGTGGTGATTTTCCCTAAGGTCTGCCAGAACCCCAACCATTTCGCGTTCGATTTTGTTCAACATGGACTCCTTTATTTAACTAAAATCACAAAAGCCATCAATCCGGATTGAGACAATAGACAGAAATTAACCGTCCTGACTCGCAACGCACATATTTATTAGCGACACGAGCATAGACATCATTTAAACCTTGCAACACCATCACTCGCGCTCTCGCCTACCTTTTCACAATATGCGGTTTAACCAAGCCTGAAAGTAAAACGTCGATGCAGAAGATAACTCGCCACCACGGTCAAAATAACGACCAAAGCCTGCGCCACAAGTGGGTGAAAATTTACTCCTTCAATTAAGACTGGCAATGCCAGAACATTGAAGACAAATGCACCGAGATAGACCATATTAAACCTGACGAAATCACCCCAACCACCACCTTTCTTACGGAACACCCAGATTCGATAGCCAAAGAATGCATTGGTTACGGCAATAACGTGGCTGAGAAAAAGTACAACAATATAATGAAGTGACTGACCCCATAACAGCCACAATGCGGCAAAAACGCCATAACCAACAAAGGTGTTATATGCACCGATAAGGAGGTAACGGAATTTTTCGTTAAGCCAGGCTTTTCGAATCATCGAAACCTTTCCTCTGACTTACCACATAATTCGGTCTCTGCTTCACTTCCTCATAAATGAGTCCCACGTATTCACTAACAATACCCAGCATCGTAAACAGAATGCCGAACATCAACAGCATGACAGTCATGATCATTCCATAACCCGCAAATGGAACGCCCCATATAACCGCTTTTGTAACAGTCCATGCCAATAATAAAAATGACAGTGTTGAAACCGCGAGGCCAGTTAGCGTGATCAGTTTTAATGGTACATATGAATGAGCAAAAATCCCTTTCAAGGCCAATTCGATAACCTTGAACGTATGAGCTCCGGACACGCCCGCAAAGCGCTCCGCTCTCACATGTTCTATGCCTATGGATTTATATCCAACCCACGCAAACAGCCCTCGAACAAATCGGTTGCGCTCATGAATTGAGTTGATGGTTTCATAGACTTTTCTATCCACCAGGCGAAAGTCGCTGACATTCCTTGGAATCATGCCCCCCGTTAAGGTATTTGCTACCTTATAGAATAGCTGAGAGTTAAATCTTCTAATGACACTAGTCCCAGTGCGTTTTGTAACAATGCCATAGATGTTCTCATAACCCTCTTCCCATTTTTTGATGAACTCGGTAATAAGTTCGGGCGGGTCTTGCAGGTCAGCGGTCATGATCACCGCCGCATCGCCTGTTGCCGAGTTGAGTCCGGCGGTGATTCCACCATCCATACGGAAATTTCTCGACAATTGCACTATCTTGAAGCGCTTATCTTGCTGGTGAACAGCCAGCAATTTTTCATATGTGTTATCCAGAGATCCGTTCTCAACAATGATGGCTTCGAAATCGTAAGCAGGGTTGGCGGCGAATACGCCTTGCAGGCGCCTAGCCAGTTCGTCAACATTATCTTGCTCGTTGTAGGCGGGGATGACGATGGAAATTAATTTTTTCATGGTTGGGAGTCAAACGATAAATAAGGGCGATACATATTATGAACGGATATAAGGTTATCCGGGCACGTTTTATGCCATTTAAATTGGCCTCTTTGGGGTTGATCGAGCATCGCCAGAATTTCTGCCGGGGGTGAAATCAGGCGACAAGCAAAGAGCAGCGAAATAAAGTGGCCTCGGATTCTTTTTGTCGGGTGGATAACCTGATTAATCGCGATCGGGTCGGGGTCGTGCACAACGCTGGCACCCAGCTCCTGCCGGGCTACGGCATGAATGCGGTCGCTGAAGGTTTCCTTATAGCGGATGATGCCGCCGGGTACGTGCCAGCCCGCATCATAATGGCCGTCATCCCGCCATGTCAGCAGGGCGCCTTTAACTTCATCCTTGATAAGCAGATCAACATTGACCAGCGGGGTAATCTGGCTGGCATAAAGAAACACTTCCTCCGGCAACCCGTGGGTTGGATCTCCCGTGAGGGCTTGCAACTCCTGCACCAGGTTGGCAAGGCGATTTGCCGTCATTATTTGCTGCTATCCCATGGTTCGATGAGCATGTTTTCCATGAATTCTGCACGATCAAGGAAGGGGAACATGTCTTCCAGCGGTTTGGATACCATAGTGCCGTCCGGCTTCACTTCGGATGCCAGTTTTGGATACAGCGGCTGGTCAGGCGCCATCATGATCTCGCACAGTGCTGGCCCTGGTTCCGCCAAGGTTTGATGAATTCTTTCCAGCAATTCCTCATGGTTCGCTGCCCGGTTGGATGGAATGCCATAGGCAGCGCAGATTTTTTGAATGTCTGGGAAAGTCACCCCGCTGCTTGGGTCAGCCGCGATGTAGTCCCCAGGGAAGTAGGCATCCTGGGTAAGACGGATGGAGGTGTAGCCATTGTTGTTAAGCAAAAAAATCTTGATGGGCAGTTTGTGGTGAACGATGGTCTGCAGTTCCTGCAAGTTCATCTGGATGCTGCCATCACCGGCGATGCAAATCACCCGTTTCCGGTCATTGGCGAAGCATGCCCCAATGGCGGCAGGCAGGTCATAGCCCATGGAGGCGCAGCCTGAATTAGTGAAAAGACGCTGCCCTTTCTTGAGTTTGATGGCCTGGAAGGTACATGTGTTGGCTGCGCCATTGGCAAGGACTATTACGTCACTGGGCGCCAACTCACCAGAAAGAGTGTCAACAAAATGGAAGGAGTTGACGTGTTTCTCCTGTGCTCGCCATTCTGGCGTAACGCTAGGATAACGGCGACGTCTTTCACGACACCACTCAATCCAGCTTTCCCTGCGCGGCAACGGGTTGCCACGCAGTTGCCTCGCCATTTCTTCCAATAGCACCTTGGCGTCACAGTGGACCGGCATGTCGGGGAAAATGGTGGTTTTCTTTAGTTCGGCAGAATCGATGTCAACGACGATTCTGTACGCAGCACGGGCGAACGCCTTGAACAGGTAGGAAACCGTTCTGACTCCGAGCCGCACCCCGATGGTCAGCAGGACATCAGCGTTCTGGATAATGAAGTTGCTGGATCGGTCGCCTGTGACGCTGGGGCGACCAAAGAACAGAGGGTGGTCGGAATGAATAACGTCATTACCGCCCATGCCCGTTTGCACGGGTATGCCGAGCAGGTCGATCACTTCATGAAAGAGGTCCATGGCTCCAGCGAGGCGGATGCCATTGCCCGCCAGAAACACAGGGCGTTCGGCAGCGCGAAGGCGCTCGATAATGCTTGCCGCCTGTGCCTTGACGACCTCCGGGTCGAAACAGATTCGGTCTTCCGCCTGGCTGTAGGGAAATAGCTCGTCTTCCTCAACCATTGCCGCCTGAACGTCCAAGGGGATATCCAGCCAAACCGGGCCAGGCCGTCCATTACGGGCGAGATAAAGTGCTTTCTCGAAGTGATAGCGAACACTCTTTGGGTCACGGACCATCACGCCGTATTTGGTGATCGATTGGACGATGGCAATGATGTTGGCTTCCTGATCGCCGAGCTGGCGAAGTGGTAATCCGGTACTCTCGACTGTCGTGCCATATTTTATCTGGCCGGAAATGAACATTCCGGGGATGGAGTCGAGCCATAGCCCCAGAACACCAGTAAGGGTATTGGTGCCGCCCGGGCCGCTGGTGACAACCGCTACGCCCAGGTTACCTGTTATGCGGGAGTAGCCTTCGACAGCGATCGCGCAAGCCTGTTCGTGGTGGTTGCAAACGTATTCCAGGTCCTTGTTTTTGCCGATGGCGTCATTGAGGTGCATGGCTCCGCCGCCGGAGATCATGAACACGTGGCGGACACCCGCCTCGGCGATACGTTTTGCCAGATAATCGGATACTCTAATTTTCACAAATGCTGCTCCAACCATGCCAACAGGCAGTTTTGATGATGGCTTGTTCCAAGGTGACGGTTTGTGTGAGGCCGAGTTCGGTTTCGGCACGCTGTGTGGAAGGCACATACCGTTTGGGTACGGCCCCTGGCTGAGCTTGCTGCATGATGTGTATACCGTTGCCGCCAAGCGTTGTATTGACGAGCGTGGCAAGCTCCGCAATGCTGATGGCCTGACTTGCACCTACGTTGTAAGGGCGGGCGGTCTGGCCACGTAACAGGATAGTCCACAGCCACAAAGTCAGATCAGCCGCATACAAGTAAGAACGGTATGGCGTACCGTCTCCGCTGATGCGAATCGCATTTTTAGCCATGGCATCCCGAATGAAGTTGCCAATCGCAAAGTGGCTATCGATAGGCAAGTAGGGGCCGACAAAGGCAAAGCAGCGAGCCAGCTTGGTCTCAATACCATGCTGCTTGGCATACAGGGTGCACAGCAATTCTGCGGCGCGCTTGCCTTCTGCGTAGGCGGATCCGGCATTGGCACAGTCCGGGCCGTTGAAGTCGGATTCAGACCAGTGTGATATGTGCGGGGGCTGGTCGCCATATACCGCGCCTGAACTGAGGAAAAGGAAGTCTTTTGCCCCGGATTGCACGGCAAAATCAAGTATTCGCCGCGTTCCTTCGACAATAGTGTCAAACATGCTAATAGGGTCTTCTGCATTCAGTTTGGCGCTGGCATCGGTGGCACCATGGATGACAAACGAGAACTTCCCTTCCGGAAAGGTGAATGTTCTTATGTCCCCCTGCAACAGCGCGATGCTGGGGTGGGACGCCACATGGGGCACCTTATCTTTGAAAGCCTCAGCGTTGCGCGTCAGTATGACAGCGCTCATGCCCAGATCCAGTTGATCATTCAACCAGACAAAACTTTCGAGCAACCAGGCGCCAATGAACCCCGTGCCGCCAGTTATGAAAAACCGCGCGCCCTTGAGGGCCGGCCAAAGCTCACGCCCTCGATCGAGAATGCTACTTAGGTCTTCTGCCAACGGGTTCTGCACGGCGCATTACCACCCGCCAAAACCGAAGAAGGTTTCCAGTTTCTCTCCCACATAATCCAGCATGGTTTCGTTAAGTCCTGGATAGATGCCGACCCAGAAAGTCTGATTCATCACGATGTCGGTATTCTTCAGCTCACCACTAATGCGATAGGCGCGGTCCTGGAAATACGGTTGCCGTGTCAGGTTGCCAGCGAACAACAGGCGGGTACCCACTTTGTTCTGATCCAGATATTTAAGCAGATCCACTCGCGCCATTTGTGCCTCTTCGCGCAAGGTGACAGGGAAGCCAAACCAGGAAGGCTCGCTGTTAGGTGTCGCTTCGGGCAGGATCAGGAATTCTTCCATTCCGGCCAAGCGGTTCTTCATGAACTGGAAATTCTGTTTTCGGGCCTCGATAAAACCAGGCAGCCGGTCCATTTGCGCCAGGGCGCAGGCAGCCTGCATATCGGTAATCTTGAGGTTGTAGCCTAGGTGGGAGTAGGTGTATTTGTGGTCATACCCCATAGGCAACGTGCCAAGTTGCCAGCCATAGCGCTTACCACAGGTGTTGTCCTTGCCCGGCCCGCAGTAGCAATCGCGTCCCCAGTCGCGGAACGATTCGATGATGGTTTTTAGTTGATTATCGTTGGTGAATAC
>JAIOJM010000096.1 GCA_019911785.1 Sulfuricella sp.
GCCGATGCTGACGACTTCGTGCTGTCGCATCACCTGCTCCGCAATCGCGGTAGGGGCAGCGAAGATACCCACCCCCGCCTGGCCGAAGGCGGTCATCAGGGCGCCGTCGTCGAATTCTCCGGTTATCCTCGGTCGAATCCGGTGGTCGCTGAACCAGCGCGTCAGCCTGGACCGCACCGCGACATCCTCGCCCGGCAGGAGCATGGGCGCGCCGTCCAGGGATTGCGGGAATGGCCCCGGGTGCTGCCGCGCCAGTTCAACCGTGGCAAAGAAGGTGAGGCCGCATTCCCCGAGCAGGTGGCTGAAGCCCCTCACGTCGATTGTGCGCGGCATGGGGCTGTCGGCGATCACGATGTCGAGCCGGTGCACCGCCAGTTCCGCCAGCAGGGCGGCCACTTTCCCTTCGCGGCAAATGATGCGCGGCGGTTGCACAACCTGCATCGCCGGCTCCAGCAGCTGATAGGCGACGGCCTTGGGCACCGCGTCGGTGACGCCGACCCTGAATTGCAGGGGCCGGTCGGTGGGGCGGTGGTGCAGTACTTCCTCCAGCTCCTGGCCGAGAGAAAAGATTTCGTCGGCGTAGCTCAGCACCATCCGGCCCGCCTCGGTCAGCTCGAATTGCCGCCCGCTGCGGTTGAAAAGCGCCTCGCCCAGCACCTCCTCGAACAGGCTCAACTGGCCGCTGATGGTTTGCGGCGTAAGGTGCAGCCGCTCGCTGGCGCGGGTCACGCTGCCAGCCTTGGCCACCGCCCAGAAGTAGTGAAGATGCTTGTAATTCAGCGTGCCCATGCGCCATCCAGTTCGTAATTTTCGAATGCAATATCAATTATATTCGACTTTATGGAATTGTATATGATCAATATACTTCCCCGTATTCCAAATGAGTAAGAAAATCGTCTTCACCTCCAACATCTTCGCCATCATGGGCTTGCGGGCGCTGTATTTCCTGCTCGCCGACGTGGCCGACCGCTTCCACCTGCTGAAATACGGCCTGGCCATGGTGCTTACCTTCATCGGCGCCAAGATGCTCATCGCACCGTGGGTTCACGTGCCGGTGGCGGCTTCGCTGGCCGTCGTCGCGGTGCTGATCGGGGCGAGCGTCATCGCCAGTCTGATCGCCACGCGCAAGCCGCCAACACATGAATGAATGGAGACCCCGAGCATGAACGCCGACCCGCAACGCGCCATTCTCGCCATGTCCGGGTCGGCGCAAATGCGCACCCCGGCTTTAGGGCCGGGTGAGCGAGGCGCTGAACATGCACCGGCAGGACTACAGCCACGAGGTCAAGAAGCCCAACGCGCTCGGCTTGCGTCTGCTGTTCGCGGGATGCACCACGAAGGCCCGGCGTCCCGCCATGACCTTTGGGCAGACTAAAATGACAGATTCGGAAAGGTATCCATGCTCAAACAGAGGCTCCAGAAAAACATCCGGGCAGCGGAGGACAGCCTGCTGCAAGGCGACGAGGTGAAGGGCTGACCGCAAAACCTGCGAGGGTTCCTTATCCAGCCTTTCTGCTCTTTTTGCGCGGCAGGGCGGGGAAGCCCGGAATCCCCTGCAAATAATGCTCGCCCAAGCGTTTGCTCTCTTCACGCAGGAAATCGAGAAAGGCCAGCGCGACCACCGACGGCTGCTTGTCCCTGGGATAGGCCACGTACCAGTGGCGGCGGATCGGGAAGCCCTCGACATCGAGGAGAGCCAGCTCGTCGCTGCTGCGCTCCAGCGCGAGGGTATGCGCCGACAGCACGGCGATGCCCAGCCCGCCGGCCACCGCCTGCTTGATCGCCTCGTTGCTGCCGAGTTCCATCCTGACCTTGAGTTTCAGCCCGCGTTCGCCGAAAAAACGCTCGGTGGCGAGGCGGGTGCCGGAGCCCGGCTCGCGCATCAGGAACGGTTCCTCCACCAGGCGCGATAACGGAATATGCTTCTCCGCCGTCAGGGGATGGCTGCGTGCGGCCAGCACCACCAGCGGATTCTCCAGGAAGGGTTCAAGCTCGACCTCCATGTGTTCCGGCGGTTGCCCGAGCACGTACAGGTCGTCCTGGTTGTCGGCCATGCGCTGCAACACCCGCTCGCGGTTGGTCACCTTGAGCGACACGTCGATGCCGGGATAGCGCTGGCAGAACGGCCCGAGCAGGCGCGGCACGAAATACTTGGCGGTGGTGATCACCGCCAGGCGCAGCTTGCCCGCTTTCACCCCCTTCATGTCCGACACCAGCATTTCGAAGCGGGACAAGCCCTCGAAAATGTCGTGGCAGGCCTTGAGCAGTTCGCCCCCGGCATCGGTCAAATGAATGCGCTTCCCGATCTGTTCCAGCAAGGGCAACCCGACAATATCGCTCAACTGCTTGAGCTGGATGGAGACAGTGGGCTGGGTCAGGTGCAGTTCTTCGGCGGCGCGGGTGAAACTCAGGTTGCGCGCCACCGACTCGAACACCTTGAGCTGACGCAAAGTGGCATGTTTCATGGCCGTTTCCTTGAAGGAATTATCATAGATAATTATCTATGATTAACCTTTAAAAATACAATTATTATTTATGATCTAACGTGGTTACAGTGGCAACACGCTCTAACGAGCCACAAGCTTTCCATACCGGAAAGCATACTGTTTTAACCTGAAATCAAGGAGCTTGCAATGGCAGTCAAGACCTACAACGCCGGTGTAAAAGAATACCGGCAAACTTACTGGACGCCGGAATACACCCCGCTGGATACCGACATCCTTGCCTGTTTCAAAATCACCCCGCAGCCGGGTGTACCCCGCGAAGAAGTCGCCGCCGCCGTGGCTGCAGAATCTTCAACCGGCACCTGGACCACCGTGTGGACCGACCTGCTGACCGACCTGGATTACTACAAAGGCCGCGCCTACCATATCGAAGACGTGCCTGGCGATGATACCTGCTTCTACGCCTTCGTGGCTTACCCGATCGACCTGTTCGAAGAGGGTTCCGTGGTCAACGTGCTGACCTCGCTGGTGGGCAACGTGTTCGGCTTCAAGGCGCTGCGCGCCCTGCGCCTGGAAGATATCCGCTTCCCGATCGCCTACGTCAAGACCTGCGGCGGCCCACCCCAGGGCATCCAGGTCGAGCGCGACAAGATGAACAAGTACGGCCGTCCGCTGCTGGGCTGCACCATCAAGCCGAAACTGGGCCTGTCCGCCAAGAACTACGGCCGAGCCGTTTACGAGTGCCTGCGCGGCGGCCTGGACTTCACCAAGGACGACGAAAACGTCAACAGCCAGCCTTTCATGCGTTGGCGCGATCGTTTCGAGTTCGTGCATGAAGCAACAATGAAAGCTCAGCGCGAAACCGGCGAGCGCAAGGGCCACTACCTGAACGTCACCGCTCCAACGCCCGAAATGATGTACGAGCGTGCCGAGTTCGCCAAGGAAATCGGCGCACCGATCATCATGCACGACTACCTCACCGGCGGTCTGACGGCCAACACCGGCCTGGCCAACTGGTGCCGTAAAAACGGCATGCTGCTGCACATCCACCGCGCCATGCACGCCGTGCTCGACCGCAATCCGCACCACGGCATCCACTTCCGTGTCTTGACCAAGGTGCTGCGCCTGTCCGGCGGCGATCACCTGCACTCCGGCACCGTGGTGGGCAAGCTGGAAGGCGACCGTGACGCCACCCTGGGATGGATCGACATCATGCGCGACGAGTTCGTCAAGGAAGACCGCAGCCGCGGCATCTTCTTCGATCAGGACTGGGGCTCCATGCCCGGCGTAATGCCGGTCGCTTCCGGCGGTATCCACGTGTGGCACATGCCCGCACTGGTGAGCATCTTCGGTGATGATTCGGTGTTGCAATTCGGCGGCGGTACGCTGGGTCACCCCTGGGGTAACGCAGCCGGTGCAGCGGCCAACCGCGTCGCACTGGAAGCCAGCGTGGCAGCGCGTAACCAGGGCCGCAATATCGAGAAAGAAGGCAAGGATATTCTGACCAAGGCAGCGGCCAGCAGCCCGGAACTGAAGATCGCCATGGAAACCTGGAAAGAGATCAAGTTCGAGTTCGATACCGTCGACAAGCTGGACGTGGCTCACAAGTGACGCAGTCATCCCGGACGCGCCCTGGCGCGATCCGGGATCCAGTAACAATCTAAATCAAGGAGCAAATCATGAGTGAAGTAATGGATTACAAATCGCGCGTTAGCGATCCTGCCAGCCGCAAGTTCGAGACCTTCTCCTACTTGCCGGCCATGACTGCGGACGAGATCAAGACGCAGGTGGAATACCTGGTTTCCAAAGGCTGGAACCCGGCCATCGAGCATACCGAGCCGGAATACCTGATGGATTCCTACTGGTACATGTGGAAACTACCGATGTTCGGCGAAACCGACGTGGCCAAGGTGCTGGCCGAAGCGGAAGCCTGTCACAAGGCCAACCCCAACAACCACGTGCGTCTGATTGGTTACAACAACTTCAACCAGTCACAGGGCGCGGCGATGGTGATTTTCCGCGGCAAGACAGTTTAAGTAGCAAGGACCCCGCCGCCGCAAGGCGCGGGGGGTTCACCCAGGCAGGGCACAATCTCATGAATGCCCATTGGGTGTTTATCGGTTTGTTTCCTCTCCCACCCTTAAGGAGCGTGACCATGAGCGACATCATCCAGCAGTACCGAATCGAGAAAGAACCCTACTATCGCCCCGTCTCGGACGAAGTGGAACTGTACGAAGCCGCCTACAGCGTGCGCATGCCGATGATGCTGAAAGGCCCCACCGGTTGCGGCAAGACCCGCTTCGTCGAGCACATGGCCTGGAAGCTGGGCAAGCCGCTGATCACCGTGGCCTGCAACGAGGACATGACCGCCTCCGACCTGGTCGGACGCTTCCTGCTCGACGCCAGCGGCACCCGCTGGCAGGACGGCCCGCTCGCTCTCGCTGCCCGCTATGGCGCGATCTGCTACCTGGACGAAGTGGTGGAAGCGCGCCAGGACACCACCGTGGTGATCCACCCGCTGACCGACAATCGCCGCGTGCTGCCGCTGGAAAAGAAAGGCGAGCTGGTTCATGCCCATCCAGATTTCCAGCTGGTGATTTCCTACAACCCCGGCTACCAAAGCCTGATGAAGGATCTCAAGCAGTCCACCAAGCAACGTTTCGGCGGCCTCGACTTCAACTATCCCGACCACGCCATCGAGACCGAGATTGTCGCCCATGAAACCGGCGTCAATGCGGAAGTGGCCGGCAAACTGGTTTCCATCGCCGAACGCGCCCGCAACCTCAAGGGGCACGGACTGGACGAAGGCATCTCGACGCGCATGCTGATTTACGCCGGCAGCCTGATCGCCACCGGCGTCGATCCGGTCAAGGCCTGCCGTGTAGCACTGGTGCGCCCGATCACCGACGACCCCGACATGCGCGACGCGCTCGATGCGGCAGTAACCACGTTTTTCTAAGTGAGGAGATAGGGGTGAGGGGTGAGGAGTAAGAGCGGGATTTCCCCTCACTCCTTACTCCTCACTCCTCACTAATACATGTCCATCAATCTCGAAGACTATCAGGAACTGCTGGGCTCGCTTTCCCCGGAATTGCAGGAAAGCCTGCATTCCGCGTGGCATGAAGCTACCAAGGTGTTCAGTGCGCGCGGCCTGGATAATTACCTCAAGGGCGCAGCCGCGTTGAAAACCCTGGGCAAGGGCGACGATCTGATCGCCACCTGGATCGACCATGCGCCTCTGGTAGCCAAGGAAATCGGCGAAGATGTCGTGCCGGATCTGGTACAAACCGCGCTTGAGCTGGCCTCAAAAACTTCAGGTTCGGTCATCGAACTGGTCCTCAGCACTGCACCCACGGCAGCCAATCGCCTCGGGGACGAAGTGCTGTTCCGCGCCTACCTGCAATTTCTCAATACCCTGCTGTCGCAAGCGCCGCGCGGCGTGCGGCCGATGCTGGAAAACCTGGAAATGCTGTTCAGCCAGCTGACCCTGGGTGGTTTGCGTCGCTGGGCGTTGTGGGGCGCTCACGCCCATCGCACCAATTATCCGGAGCAGACCAACTATTTCAGCCTGCAATCCAAGGAATCCTTGGCCATGCTCCAGAAGGAGCGCAAAGGCACGCTGTTTATCGACGTTCAGCGCCGCATCAACATGTATCTGCGCGCCTTGTGGGCGCGGGATTTCTTCATGAAGCCGACTTCCGGCGATTTCGAAACGCGTGAAGGTTACCGGCCCTACATAGAAGGCTATTTCCTTCATCTGCCCGATGCCTACGATGATTTCAGCATGGGAGAAACCAGGCTGCCCGGGCTGGAAATGTATCGCGCCGCAGCCGCCCACAGCGCTGCCCATCTGGTCTACACCCGCGATCCGATCTCTGCCGAGGCCATCAATCCGTGGCAGATGGCTGTGATCAGCGTAATCGAGGATGCACGCGTAGAAACCTTATCCGTGCGAAAATTTCCCGGCCTCAAACATCTGTGGGCGCAGCTGCACACGATAGAATCCGACCAGGGCAAATCCGCTGGCGACTATCTGAATCGCCTGGCACGCGCTTTACTGGATGACCATTACCAGGACAATGACCCGTGGATTGCTCAGGGCCGTGTGCTATTCAAGGAGGCAGCCGAGCGCCTCGATACCAACCAGGTTTCCTGGGATATCGGCGTCCAGCTTGCTCATGAATTTATGAGCAAGCGCATTTCCTTCAATCCGCGCAGCGACCTGCTCACCGCACCTTACCGTGACGACAATCGCTACTTCTGGGAATTCGAGGAATTCGATTTCGACAAAGCCATAGCGGCCGGTTACGAAACACCCAAACAGGTACGCAAACACGTCAGCCTGATGGAGTTCGCCAACGAAATCGACGTCGAGAACGCCGGCGATGATGCGGAAGAAATATGGGTGCTGGGCACGGAACTCTTTCCCTATGAAGACATGGGCAAGTCCTTCAACGAGATGGAAGGCAAGGAACCGGTTTCCGAGCCCTACCATTACTCGGAGTGGGACTACCAGATCCAGCTCGAACGCCCAGCCTGGGCCACGGTGCTGGAAAAACGCCCGAAAACCGGCGATCTGCAGCTGATCGACGACATCACCTCCCAGCACAAGCGCACCATCGGCCGCCTGAAATTCCTGCTCGACGCCCTGCAACCCCAGGGGGTGACGCGCATCCGCAAGCTGGAGGACGGCGACGAGGTCGATGTCAATGCCGCCATCCGCGCCATGATCGACATCCGCATGGGCCAGCAGCCCGACCCGCGCATCATGATGCGTTCGGTGCGCAAGGTGCGCGATATTTCGGTAATGGTGCTGCTGGACCTGTCCGAATCCACCAACGAGAAAGTGAGCGGGCAGGATTACAGCGTGCTGGATTTGCAGCGCCAGGCCACAGTGCTGCTGGCGGACGCCATCCACAAGATCGGCGACCCCTTCGCGATTCACGGTTTCTGTTCGGATGGGCGCCACAATGTAGAATATTCCCGTTTCAAGGACTTCGACCAGTCTTATAACGAGCTCCCGAAATCGCGTCTGGCGGGCATGAGCGGTCAGCTCTCCACGCGCATGGGTGCGGCCATCCGCCATGCCGGGCATTATCTGAAATTGCAGAAAGCCGCCAAGAAACTCCTGCTGGTGATCACCGACGGCGAACCGGCCGACGTGGACGTGCGCGATCCGCAGTATCTGCGTTACGATACCAAGAAGGCGGTGGAGGAGATGGCCCGTTCCGGCGTGACCACTTTCTGCATGTCGCTCGACCCGAGAGCGGATCAATATGTTTCCCGAATTTTCGGGGCCAAGAACTACATGGTCGTGGACCATGTGGAACGGTTGCCGGAGAAATTGCCGGCACTTTATGCAGGGCTTACACGATGACACAACAAACTTATGTCGGTATCGATCAGGACACCAACGCCGGCCTGACCCACCTCGGGCGCATGGTGCGCGACGCCTGGGTATTCGGCATCCTGCCCGAAACGGAAACCTGCGCGGGCTGGGATTCTGCGCGCATGCAGAACCTGTACGAGCAGGTTTATGCCGCCTGGGAACCCTATGCACATCTGCCCAGCCGTCTGCCGGAAGAGCTGCGCGAGCGGCATACCCGGTTTTATGCTCAGGCTATCACGGCCGCCCGTGGCGAGGGATGGGACCCGGAACTGGGCGAGGACGAATAGGGAACGACTGTTGATTTTCGGGTAGATTATCCATATTTTGCCTTGAGGAGATCAACGATGAAAAAACCAATCCAGGACTTCAACAAATGGCTGCTCTCGCTGGTGGAGCACCTCGGCCTGCTGGTGATCGCTGTTGCCACGGTGTTTGCCATGGGCAGCGAAGTCATGGTCATGGTGCGCGCGGCGCAGGTGACCCTGGCCGATTTACTGCTGCTCTTCCTCTACCTGGAAGTGCTGGCGATGGTCGGGCTTTATTACGGGACGGGCAAGCTGCCGGTGCGTTTTCCGCTTTATATCGGCATGGTGGCGCTGGCGCGCTACCTGATCCTGGACATGAAAGCCATGGACGACTGGCGCATGCTCGCGGTGAGCGGCTCGATCCTGATGCTGACGCTGGCGGTGCTGATGATCCGGTTTGGGCATGTTCGCTACCCCTATCCGGGCGATGAACCGAAAGAAGAATTGCCTAACAACGTGAAAAACTGAGACCAACGGAACCTTGCCATGACTGCACCGATGTATCAATCCAGCATCCATAGCCTGCCCCTGCTCAACCGCGGCAAAGTGCGCGACATTTATGCCGTGGACGATCAACATCTGCTGATTGTCACCACCGACCGCCTGTCCGCCTTCGACGTCATCCTGCCCACCCCTATCCCCGGCAAGGGCGAAGTGCTGACGGCCATCTCCAACTTCTGGTTCGAGCGGCTCAAGGAGATTGTTCCCAATCAACTCACCGGCATTCCGCCCGAAACGGTGGTCGCCCCGCAGGAACATGATCAGGTGCGGGGTCGTGCCATCGTGGTGAAGAAGCTCAAGCCCCTGCCGATCGAGGCCATCGTGCGCGGCTACCTGGTCGGTTCCGGCTGGAAGGAATACCAGAAGAGCCGCAGCGTGTGCAGCATTCCCCTGCCCGAAGGACTCAAAGAAGCCGACAAGCTGCCTGAACCCCTGTTCACGCCTTCCACCAAGGCCGCAGCGGGGGCCCACGACGAAAACATCAGCTACGAACAGGCCGAGGCGCTGCTCGGCAAGGAACTGGCCGTCCAGGTGCGCGACGCATGCATTGCCCTATACCAGGAAGCCGCCGAGTATGCGGCAAGCAAAGGCATCATCATCGCCGACACCAAGTTCGAGTTCGGCCTGGACGAAACCGGCAAGCTGTACCTGATCGACGAGGCGCTGACCCCCGACTCATCCCGCTTCTGGCCTGCCGACCAATACCGGTCCGGCAGCAACCCGCCCAGCTTCGACAAGCAATACGTGCGCGACTGGCTGGAGGGGAGCGGTTGGAACAAGCAAGCCCCCGGCCCGGAGCTGCCACCGGAAGTCGCTGCCAAAACCGGCGAGAAATACCGCGAAGCGTTAAAGCGCCTGACGGAGGTTTGACAATGAGTCACATCGAGAAACTGGTCGACGGCTTCAAACGCTTCCGCAGCGAAAATTATGAAGAGAATCACGCCCTCTTCGACCGTCTCACCAAGCAGGGCCAGTCTCCCAAGACGATCGTGGTGGGGTGTTGCGATTCCAGGGTGGATCCCGCCATCGTGACCGACTGCGACCCGGGCGATTTGTTCATCATTCGCAATGTGGCCAATCTGGTGCCGCCGTTCGAAACCAGCGGCAACTATCATGGCACCAGCGCAGCGCTGGAGTTCGGGGTGCGCAATCTGGAAGTGGAAAACATTATCGTGCTGGGGCACGCCCAATGCGGCGGCATTCGGGCACTGATGAGCACAATGCCGGGCGCTGAACCTGAGGAAGGGTTTATATCCGGCTGGATGAAAGTTGCCGGCAACGCACGCAACCGTGTGCTGTCCCGGATGCATGGAGAATCCCTGGAAAAGCAGGCGCGGGCCTGCGAGCAGGAGGCCATTCTGGTGTCCCTGGACAACTTGCTGACTTTTCCCTGGATTCTGGAACGGGTCGCGCAGAAAAAACTGGCGCTGCATGGCTGGTATTTTGATATGGAGCACGGGGAACTGCTGCGCTACAACCCCAGCAGCAACCGCTTCGAAGCGTTTTCCTGACTCAAGAGAAAACGCAAGACCTTGAAACGCACCAGGAGAATTTAGTATGCCGAAATCACATGATGCAAGTAAGCCGGACCAGTCTGTAACCAACAAAACGCTGGTCGGGATTGTCACCGGCAGCCCCAACGACCTGCCCACCGTGGTCAAGGTGCGCGACACCCTGACCGAACTGGGCATCGCCAGCGAAATCGTGGTGGCCTCGGCCCATCGCACTCCGGACAAGGTGCTGGCCTATCTCGAACGCGCACACAGGGAAGGCGTGCAGGTGCTGATCGGCTGTGCCGGCGTGGCCGCCCATCTGGCCGGCGTCATCGCCGGCCACACCCGCCTGCCGGTGATCGGCCTGCCGCTCTCGGGCGGAATCATGTCCGGCCTGGACGCCCTGCTCTCCACGGTGCAGATGCCGCCGGGCGTGCCCGTTGCCACGGTGGCGGTGGACGGCGCCAAGAACGCCGCCATGCTCGCCGCCCGCATCCTGGCGCTGAAATACCCGGAAATCAACCTGGCTTTGGAGGCGGCGGCGAAAAAGGAGCGCGCCCGCTACGACCAGACCGCGGATGAAGCGCTGGCGAAACTGACGGGAAAATAAGGAAGCCATCATGCCCCTCGTCCATCTGGCCGACATGCTCAAGCACGCCTACCGCCACAACTACGCAGTCGGCGCGTTCGGCGTGGTCAACCTGGACTTTGTGCAAGGCGTCCTGCAGGCTGCGGAAGACTGTCGTGCGCCGGTCATCCTGAACCTGATCGAATCCCATTTCAGTTATTACGATCTGGAACTGCTGATGCCGGCCGTGACGGTAGCGGCACAGCGCGCCAAAGTACCGGTCGCCATCTGCCTGGATCACGGAGCAAGCATCGAGTCCGCCGTGCGCGGCATCCGGACGGGCTGCAACGGCGTGATGGTGGACACCTCGCTGCTGCCCCTCGACGAAAACCTCCGGCTGACCCGGGAAGTGACCGACATGGCCCATGCCTGCGGCGTGGCGGTGGAAGGCGAACTGGGCTACGTGCCCGGCGATGAGGACGAGGAGGGCGTAAAAACTCCCGGCGGGCTGGTCTACACCCTGGCCTCCGAAGCGAAGGCTTTCGTGGAGCGAACCGGCGTGGACTGCCTGGCGGTATCCATCGGCACCGCGCACGGCCGGATGAGCGGCACGCCCAAACTGGATTACGCTCGCCTGGCCAAGATCAACGAGGCAGTCGGCATCCCGCTGGCGGTGCACGGTGGCACCGGCCTGTCCGACGAGCAGTGCAGAAAGCTGATCGCCAACGGCGTGGCCAAGATCAACTACTACACGGCGCTCTCCGAGGTGGCTGCCAACTCCATCAAAGCCAACGTCAGCCCAGGCCAGAAGAGCTACAAAATGATCACGCATGGAGTCCGTGGCGCCATACGCGCCGAAGTTGAGCGCTGCATCCGCCTGTGGGGCAGCAGCGGCCGTGCCGCCGAAGTGCTGGCGCAATGCCGGTCGTGGCGCGAAGTCGAGCACATCGTGCTGTATAATCAGCCCGAAAACCTGTCTGAAGAGGCGGCTGCCGCGATGGTGCGCCGGAGCAAGGAAACCCTCGCGGCCATTCCCGGGGTGCGGCACGTGCAGGCCGGTACCGCGGTCAATGGCGAAAAACGCCGCTGCTGGCTGGTACGTTTGGCCACGCCGGAAGCGGCTGCCAGCTTCAACAGCCACCCCGACCGGCTAAAATTCGCCAACAGCCTGTCCCCGCACGGTGCAGCGGACAGGGCTGACATGGATTTCGAACTCGGCGAGTAATTCCATTTCTCGATAAAATCGCGAATAATTATTAATGTGCCCCGCAGGAGCGGCCTTGGCCGCGATACGGTGGTTATCGCGGCCAAGGCCGCTCCTGAAAAATCACCTTTTACAGCGGAAAGCATGTCCAGAATACCCAGCGACACCCAGTTGCGCGCCCGCGTAAAACTGTTCGGCAACCTGCTCGGCAACGTACTGCGTCCCCTGCAGGACGGCCGCGTGCTGGAGGCGGTGGAAACCCTGCGCAAAGGCTACGTCCGCCTGCACAAGAAAGATTCGCCCACCGGTCGGCGCCGCCTGGAGAAGATCATCGAATCCCTGGATGCGGAAACGCTCACCCATGTGGTGCGCGCGTTCAGCATTTACTTCAGCCTGGTCAACCTGGCCGAGGAATCCTTACAGCATCAGGCCCGTCGCGCCCAGGTGTATCACGGCGGCCCCTTGTGGAAGGGCTCTTTCGACGCCACCCTCAGGGAGTTCCACGACCAGGGCATCAGCGCCGCAGAGCTCCAGACCCTGATCGACAAAGCCGCCTACATCCCGGTGTTCACCGCCCACCCCACCGAATCCAGGCGCCGCACCATCATGGAACACCTGCGCCGCATCTTCCTCACCGCCGAGCGCCTGGACGATCCGCGCACCGGCAAGGAACAGCGACTGGAACTGGTCAGCCAGCTCGAAGGGCAGATCCAGACCCTGTGGAAGACCGATGAGGTGCGTGCCAGCAAGCCGCAGGTGCGCGATGAGATCAAGAACGGGCTGTTCTATTTCCGCGAAAGCCTGTTCAAGGCCGTGCCCGAAACCTACCGCTACCTGGAAAAAGCCGTCGACCGCATCTACGGTCCTGAACTGGCTGCCGGCCAGCGCCTCCGGGTGCCGAACATCCTGCGCTTCGGCTCCTGGATCGGCGGCGACCGCGACGGCAATCCCTTCGTCACCCCAGATACTACCGTGCTCGCCCTGCGCCTGCAGAAGCGGGAAGTTTTGCGCCATTACCTGCGCGAAGTCGTCAGCCTCAGCCATGTGCTGACCCATTCGAAACGCCTGTGCACGATCAGCTCAGCCATGGCCGCCAGCCTGGCGCAGGACGAACAGCGCTTTGCCGCGGTGTTCGGCGATTATCCCCAGCATTTCGGCCAGGAACCCTACCGCCGCAAGCTTTACCTGATGCGGCACCGGCTGCAACACAACCTGGATGCCGTGGATGCGCTGATCGAGGGCCGCGGCGGGAACGCCTTTGCCGACAGCTACCCGTCGGAGCGGGAATTCCTGGCAGACCTCACCCTGATGCGCGATTCGCTCATCAGCCACGGCGACCACTCGGCCGCCCACGGCGAACTGCAGGACCTGATCCGCAACGCGGAAACCTTCGGCTTTTACCTGGTTCACCTCGATATCCGCCAGGAATCGACCCGCCACACCGAAGCGGTGGCCGAACTGCTCGCCCAGCAGCCGGGCCTGCCGGATTACGGCAGCCTGAGCGAGGCCCGGCGGCTGGAATTGCTGGGCGAGCTGATCGCCCGCGCACAGAACCTTCCGGTCAAGCGAGAGGCGCTCAGCGACGCCAGCCGCGAAACCTTCGCGGTATTTGAAGTGATGGCGCGCATGCGCCAGGAAGTCAGCCCGCAGGCATTCGGCGCCTACGTCATCTCGATGACCCATGCCGCCAGCCACGTGATGGAAGTCATGTTCCTCGCCAGCCTGGCGGGGCTGGCAGGCCGCAAAGAAGACGGTTGGTTCTGCCATATCGGCATCTCGCCCCTGTTCGAAACCATCATCGACCTGGAACACATCCAGCCGGTGATGACGGCGCTGCTCGACAACCCGGCCTATGCGGCGCTGCTCGGCTGCTCCGGCAACCTTCAGGAAGTCATGATCGGCTATTCCGATTCCGCCAAGGACGGCGGCATTCTCGCCTCGGCCTGGTCGCTCTACGATGCGCAGACCAGGATCACTGCGCTGGCCCGAGCGCGCGGCATCGAATGCCGCCTGTTCCACGGTCGCGGCGGCACGGTCGGGCGCGGCGGCGGTCCCACCCACGAGGCCATTCTGTCGCAGCCGGAAGGCACCGTGCGCGGCCAGATCAAGCTCACCGAGCAGGGCGAGGTGCTGTCGTTCAAATACAGCAATGCCGAAACCGCCTCCTACGAACTGTCGATGGGCATGACCGGCCTGCTCAAGGCCAGCACCAGCCTGATCCGCGAGCAGAAGCAGGACCGCAGCGACTGCCTCGACATCATGGACAAGCTGGCCGAAGACGGCGAAGCCGCCTTCCGCGGCCTGACCGACGACACCCCGGGCTTCATCGACTATTTCTACGAAGCCACGCCGGTCACCGAAATCGGCCTGCTCAACATCGGCTCGCGCCCCTCCCACCGCAACAAGGGCGACCGCTCCAAGGCCTCGGTGCGGGCCATTGCCTGGGTGTTCGGCTGGGCCCAGTCGCGCCACACCCTGCCCGCCTGGTTCGGCATCGGCACCGCGCTGCACAACTGGCGCGGCAACGATCCGCAGCGCCTGGCCAAATTGCAGCGCATGTACCGGGAATGGCCGTTTTTCCGGGCGCTGCTCGGCAACACCCAGATGGCCCTGTTCAAGGCCGACATGAGCATTGCCGCCCGCTATGCCGAACTGGCGGAAAACCGGGAAACCGCGGACGCGATCTACCGGACGATACGCGACGAGCACCAACGCACCGTCACCGCGGTGCTGGACATCGCCTGCGCCACCGGCCTGATGCAGGAAACGCCGCAGCTGGCGCTGTCGGTTGCGAGCCGCAACCCTTACCTGGACCCGCTGAACCACATCCAGGTGGTGCTGCTGCAACGCTGCCGCGACGAAAGCCTGCCGCAGGCGGAGCGCGACGCCTGGCTCAGCCCCCTGCTGCGCTCGATCAACGCCATCGCGGCCGGATTGCGCAACACCGGCTGACGGGACCCTCGCCGACACCGAGCGGGAAGGTCATCGCGTTGTTTTCAACACGGCGTTCCGCGAATTCGGCGGCGGCAAGGAGCGCATTCGCGCCTATGTCGAGCGCAACCACCCCGCACTGTTGTCCCGTAAGGATTTCGATGCCTGGATAGCACTCCTGCATGCTGCGAAGACCCCCCATTTCATTGCCCTGCTGCAACAGCCGGGCATGGCACGAGCGTCATGCCCGGCTAGGTTCGTAATTATCGAATGATATTTCAAATATATTCGACTTTATGGAACAGGAAAGGGCCGCTATACTTCATGCTGTTACTACTAGAAGGAGGAAAGAACCATGAACCCGATCCATTCCATCAACCGGGCGCGAGCCCTGCCGGCCCAGGCGTCCGTGACGCTTGCCACCAACAAGATGATCCGCAACACCTATATGCTGCTGTCCATGACACTGCTGTTCAGCGCGCTGAGCGCGGCGGCGGCGGTGGCGATGAAGCTGCCCCATCCGGGCATGATCATCACCCTGATCGGCTATTTCGGCCTGCTGTTCCTCACCACCAAGTTCCGTGACAGCGCGCTCGGGCTGGCGTTCGTGTTCGCTCTTACCGGCTTCATGGGCTACACTTTGGGGCCGATTGTCAGCCACTATCTGGGCCTGCCCAACGGCGGCCAGATCGTGATGACTGCAATGGGACTCACCGGCGCGATCTTCCTCGGGCTCTCCGGCTATGCCCTGACCAGCCGCAAGGATTTCAGCTTCATGGGCGGTTTCCTCATGGTCGGCATCCTGGTCGGCTTTCTGGCCGGTCTGGGGGCGATGTTCTTCGAACTGCCCGGCCTGTCGCTGGCGGTTTCAGCCATTTTCGTGCTGCTCATGTCCGGGCTGATCCTGTATCAGACCAGCAGCATTATCCACGGCGGCGAAACCAACTACATCATGGCCACGGTCACGCTGTTCGTGTCCATCTTCAACCTGTTCACCAGCCTGCTCCACCTGTTGGGTTTCATGAACAGCAACGAATAGGGAACCCGCCGGCATGCTAAAAACGATCGAAAAATGGTTCGAGAGCACACTCTGGAACGGCCGTTTCGTGGTCGTGGTGGCAGTGGTGGCGAGCATGGCTGCCGCCACCGCGATTTTCTACATGGCCACGGTGGATGTGGTGTACCTGGTCGGTCACATGCTCCATTACGCCGATCCTGCCTTGGCCGACGAGGCGCGCAAGGTACTCCACGACCAGACCATCACCCATGTGGTGGAAGTGGTGGACGGCTACCTGCTCGCCACCTTCATGCTGATTTTCGCGCTCGGCATGTATGAACTTTTCGTCAGCGATATCAACCAGGCTCATGGCAGCAAGACTTCCAGCAAGATCTTGGTGATCGAGAGCCTGGACGACCTCAAGGCGCGGTTGGCCAAGGTGATCCTGATGATTCTGATCGTCACCCTGTTCGAGGAGGCGCTGAACATGAAGATATCTTCCCCGCTCGACCTGCTTTATCTCGGCGGGGCCATCGCCCTGATCGGCGCGGCGCTGTTCCTGACCCACAAGGCCGAAACGCACGGAAAAGAGAACGAACATTCTGGAGACTGAATCATGAAACGCACAATCCTGTTTCTCGCCACCAACCTGGCCATTGTGCTGGTGCTCTCAATCACCATGCGGCTGCTGGGTGTGGAGCCTTATCTCACCGAAGCCGGCCTGAATCTCGGCAGCCTGCTGATTTTCGCCGCCGTGATGGGCATGGGCGGCTCCTTCATCTCGCTCGCCATTTCCAAATGGACTGCCAAGCGCATGACGGGCGCGAGGGTGATCGAGACACCCGAAACCCCCGGCGAGGCCTGGCTGGTCGAAACCGTGCGGCGTCAGGCGCAGATCGCCGGCATCGGCATGCCGGAAGTGGCGATTTTCGATTCGCCCGACGTCAATGCCTTCGCCACCGGCATGAACAAGAACAGCGCCCTGGTGGCAGTTTCAACCGGCCTGCTTCAGGCCATGACCAAGACCGAAGCGGAAGCGGTGCTGGGGCACGAAATCTCCCACGTCGCCAATGGCGACATGGTGACGCTGGCACTGATCCAGGGCGTGGTCAACACCTTCGTGATGTTCCTGTCCCGCGTCATCGGCCATCTGGTGGACAAGGTCGTGTTCAAGACCGAGCGGGGCACCGGCCCGGCGTTCTTCGTCACCATGATCATCGCCGAGATGGTGCTGGGCATCCTCGCCTCGATCATCGTCATGTGGTTCTCGCGCCGGCGCGAGTTCATCGCCGACTCGGGCGGCGCGGCGCTGGCTGGAAAGGGCGCCATGATCGCCGCGCTGGAGCGCCTCAAGGCCCAGCACGAGCCCGCGCCGCTGCCGGAGAAGATGGCCGCTTTCGGCATTTCCGGCGGGTTCGGTTCAGGCCTGAAGCGCCTGTTCATGACCCATCCGCCGCTGGAAGAACGCATCGCGATGCTCCAGCGCCTTAAGGTATAGCGCTTCCAAGCCGGCCCGTGCGGTAGCTCTACCCCCCCCCATCCTGAAATCGGTATTCTCCTGCGGCTGTTTTCAGCCGTAGAGGAGGTATCGCCTTTAACCCGAGAGAATTTGAACGTAACAATGAATAACACAATCTCTATCGGCGAACCTTGGATGTGGGCGGCCTTCATCGCCTTCGTGCTGGTCATGTTGGTGCTGGACCTGTTCGTGTTCGGCGGCAGGAAAGCGCACAAGGTCAGCGTCAAGGAGGCTGCTACCTGGTCGCTGGTCTGGGTGAGCCTGGCGCTCGCGTTCAACGCCGGCCTGTGGTGGTACCTGAGCGGCACGGCCGGGCAGGAGATCGCCGACCGCAAGGCGCTGGAATTTCTCACCGGCTATCTGATCGAGAAGTCGCTGTCGGTGGACAACGTGTTCATCTTCCTGCTGATCTTCTCGTCCTTCCACGTCTCCGCCGAATACCAGCGCCGGGTGCTGATTTTCGGCGTGCTCGGCGCCATCGTCATGCGTGCCATCATGATCCTGGCCGGTGCCTGGCTGGTGCGGGAGTTTTCCTGGGTGCTCTACCTCTTCGGCTTCTTCCTGGTCGTCACCGGGATGCGCATGCTGGTCATGGCAGAAAAGGAGCCTGACCTGAACAAGAACCCGGTGCTGAAATTCGCGCGCCGGCATCTGCGCATCTCCGAGGACCATCACGGCGAGAAATTCACCGTGATGAAGGACGGCGTGCGCTATTTCACGCCGCTGTTCCTGGTGCTGATCCTGATCGAGGTCTCCGACCTGGTGTTCGCGGTGGATTCCATCCCGGCCATCTTCGCCATCACCACCGACCCCTTCATCGTCTTCACCTCCAACATTTTCGCCATCATGGGCTTGCGGGCGCTGTATTTCCTCCTGGCCGACGTGGCCGACCGCTTCCACCTGCTGAAATACGGCCTGGCCATGGTGCTCACCTTCATCGGCGCCAAGATGCTCATCGATCCGTGGGTTCACGTTCCGGTGGCGGCTTCGCTGGCCGTCGTCGCGGTGCTGATCGGGGCGAGCGTGATCGCCAGTCTGATCGCCACGCGCAACAAGCCCTCTCATTGAACCTATAAAAACAAAAAGGGCCGGTTTCCCGGCCCTTTGAGCTTGGCAGACTCTGATTTTTCTTAGGCGAAGTTCTTCGCAACAAAGTCCCAGTTGACCAGGTTGTTCAGGAAGGTCTCGACGAACTTGGGACGCAGGTTGCGGTAGTCGATGTAGTAGGCATGCTCCCACACGTCGACGCACAGCAGGGCGCGGTCGGAGGTGGTCAGCGGGGTGCCGGCGGCGCCCATGTTGACGATGTCGACGGAGCCGTCGGCCTTCTTCACCAGCCAGGTCCAGCCGGAGCCGAAGTTGCCGACGGCGGAGGTCTGGAAGGCTTTCTTGAATTCGTCGACAGAGCCCCACTTGGCCTTGATGGCGTCAGCCAGGGCACCGGTAGGCTCGCCGCCGCCGTTGGGTTTCATGCAGTTCCAGAAGAAGGTGTGGTTCCACACCTGGGCGGAGTTGTTGTAGATGCCGCCGGCCGGGGCCTTTTTGATGATGGCTTCCAGGTCCAGGTTTTCGTACTCGGTGCCCTTGATCAGGTTGTTCAGGTTGGTGACATAGGCTTGATGGTGCTTGCCGTAGTGGTATTCGAAGGTTTCCCTGGACATGTGGGGCTGCAGGGCGTCCATGGCGTAGGGCAGTGCTGGCAGTGTGTGTTCCATAGTGATGGTGCTCCAGATGTTGGGTGGGTTAAAACAAGTCGTTAAATTAGACTAAGTTTAATTGTAGCGACTTTCAGTGGTTGCGGCAACACTCAATCATAGTTCAATTCTCTGGTCTGGAAAGCGCATGGCAAACGCTATAACATAGCCGCTTTGGTTTTCTCGCATAACCCATGAATTTATTGAAGGCCTTGGCCGCCGTCGGCAGCATGACCCTGCTCTCCCGCATCCTGGGTTTCCTGCGCGACACCATCATTGCCCGGGTGTTCGGCGCGGGGCTGTATTCCGACGCATTCTTCGTCGCCTTCAAGATACCCAACCTGCTGCGGCGGCTGTTTGCCGAGGGGGCATTTTCCCAGGCGTTCGTGCCCATCCTGGCGGAATACAAGGCCAAGCGCGGCCACGATGCGACGCGCGATCTGGTGGATCATGTCGCGACCTTGCTGGCGCTGATTCTTCTGGTCGTCTCCGTGATCGGCGTGCTGGCCGCGCCGGTGCTGATTTACATCAGCGCGCCGGGTTTTGCCGCGGTGCCGAGCAAATTCGACTTGACGGTCAACCTGCTGCGCCTGACTTTCCCCTATATCTTCTTCATCTCGCTGGTTTCGCTGGCTGGCGGTATCCTCAACACTTACAGCAAGTTTTCCGTACCGGCCTTCACGCCGGTGCTGCTCAACCTGTCTTTCATAGGCTGCGCGCTCTGGCTGGCGCCGTATTTCGATCCGCCGGTGCTGGTGCTGGGCGTCGCAGTGCTGCTCGGCGGCTTGCTCCAGCTCGGCTTCCAGCTTCCCTATCTGGCCAGGCTCGGGCTGCTGCCGCGCTTTCGCCTGAAGCTCAACGACGAGGGCGTGTGGCGGATTCTGAAGCAGATGGGCCCGGCGGTCTTCGGTGTGTCGATCAGTCAGATCAGCCTGTTGATCAACACCATCTTCGCCTCGTTCCTGGTCACCGGTAGCGTGTCCTGGCTGTATTACGCCGATCGCCTGATGGAATTCCCCACCGGCATCCTCGGCGTGGCGCTGGGCACCATCCTGCTGCCCAGTCTGTCCAGGCACTACGCCGACGCCTCCACCGTGGAGTACTCCCGCCTGCTCGACTGGGGCCTGCGCCTTACCCTGATGCTGGCGCTGCCCGCCGCGCTGGCGCTGGCGATCCTGTCGGTGCCGCTGATCTCCACGCTGTTTTTCTACGGCAAGTTCACCCTGCACGACCTGTGGATGACGCGAGAGGCCCTGCTCGCCTACAGCCTCGGGCTGCTCGGCCTGATCATGGTGAAGGTGCTGGCGCCGGGTTTCTATGCCCGGCAGAACATCCGCACGCCGGTCAAGATCGCGCTCTTCACCCTGTTCGCGACGCAGCTGATGAACCTCGCCTTCATCTGGCACCTCAGGCATGCCGGGCTGGCGCTGTCCATCGGCCTGGGCGCGTGCCTCAACGCCGGGCTGCTGTTCTACCACCTGCGCAAGCACGATATTTACCACCCCCAGCCGGGCTGGCTGAAGTTTTTCCTGCAGGTAGCGGCTGCCTTGGCGGTGATGGGCGGGGTGCTGTGGTTCGCCATGGGCGCGGAAGAGGTCTGGCTCAAGGGCGGCATCGTTTCCCGCGTGGCGCACCTGAGCTGGACCGTGGTGGCAGGTGCCGCCGCCTATTTCGCCGCGCTGACCCTGTTTGGCGTGAGAGTCAAGGATTTCATCCGCCACGGCGCGAAATGACCTGCTGCTATTTTTGAAAAGAGCACTGAACCGCAGAGGACGCGGAGGTCGCAGAGTAAGGCAAATGCCTAACTAGCCTAAATCCCTCTCCAGAGTGGGTCTTAAGCCCTTGTTTTTCCTCTGCGTCCTCCGCGTCCTCTGCGGTGAAATACAGTTTTTTGAGTTATAATCCAATCTTTTTTGCACCCCGCCATGTTGATTTACCGCGGAACACCCGCCCAGCCCCTTTCACCGGTCGCCCTCACCATCGGAAATTTCGATGGCGTGCATATTGGCCACCGCGCCATGCTCGCCCGCCTCACCCAGGCGGCGCGGGAGCGTGGACTGTCTCCCTGCGTGATGACCTTCGAGCCGCATCCGCGCGAATTTTTTACCCCGGAACAGGCGCCGGCGCGCCTTTCCAACCTGCGTGAAAAGCTGGAGCTGTTCGAGCGGTTCGGCGTGGAGCGGGTCTTCATCCTGCGCTTCAACAAACGGTTCGCCAGCATCAGCCCGGCGGATTTTGTCGAGCGCATCCTGTATCACGGCCTGCAGGCGCGCTGGGTGCTGGTGGGGGATGATTTCCGCTTCGGCGCCAGGCGCGCCGGCGACTTCACCATGCTGCAGCAGGCCGGGAAGCAATACGGTTTCGAGGTGGAGGCCATGGACAGCGTGACCGTGTCCGGCCAGCGCGCATCCAGCACGGTGGTGCGCGAGGCGCTGGCGCGAGGTAACCTTACACTTGCCGAGCGCTTCCTCGGCCGTCATTACAGCATCAGCGGCAAGGTGGTGCACGGCGCAAGCCTCGGGCGCAAGATCGGCTTCCCCACTGCCAACATCCAGATGAAACACAACAAGCCGCCGCTGACCGGCGTTTTCGCGGTCGAGGTCCACGGGGTCGGCGACAAGCCGCTGCAGGGCGCGGCCAGCCTAGGCGTGCGCCCGACCATCGACGACAAGGGCAAGGCCACGCTGGAAGTGTTCCTGTTCGACTTCGACGGCGACCTTTACAACAAGCACCTGCACGTGGAATTCCTGCTCAAGCTGCGCGACGAGATGAAATTCCCCAACCTGGAAGCGCTGACCGCACAGATCGCGGCTGACGTGGATAATGCTAAAAAATACTTTTTGAACCGCTGAGGACGCGGAGGACGCGGAGGTTCGCTGAGGATGATCTGGTTTTTCCTCTGCGTCCTCCGCGTCCTCTGCGGTGAGAAATTATGGCCGACTACAAAGACACCCTGAACCTGCCTGATACCCCCTTCCCGATGCGCGGCGATCTCGCCAAGCGCGAGCCGGGCTGGCTGAAGCAGTGGCAGGAAAGAAAGCTCTACGAAAAGATTCGCGAGGTCAGCGCCGGCCGGCCCAAGTTCATCCTGCACGACGGCCCGCCCTATGCCAACGGCGACATCCACATCGGCCATGCGGTCAACAAGGTGCTCAAGGACATCATCGTCAAGAGCAAGACCCTGGCCGGCTTCGATGCGCCCTATGTGCCGGGGTGGGATTGCCACGGGCTGCCGATCGAGTTGCAGGTGGAAAAGCAGCACGGCAAGGAGATTCCCGCCGCCAAATTCCGCGAGCTGTGCCGGGAATATGCGGCCTCCCAGATCGAGCGGCAGAAGGCCGACTTCATCCGCCTCGGCGTGCTGGGCGAGTGGGATAATCCCTACCTGACCATGGACTTCAGGTTCGAGGCCGACATCATGCGCACGCTGGGCCGCATCCATGCCAACGGCTACCTTTACCAGGGGCAGAAGCCGGTGCATTGGTGCGTGGATTGCGGCTCCGCCCTGGCGGAAGCCGAGGTGGAATACGAGGACAAGGCTTCGCCGGCGATCGACGTCGCCTTCGCGGTGAAGGATGTCGCCGCGCTGGCCAAGACGCTGGGCATGAAAGAGCCCCATCAGCCGGTTTATGCAGTGATCTGGACCACCACGCCGTGGACCCTGCCGGCCAATCAGGCGGTGTGCGTTCATCCCGACTTTATCTACGACCTGATCCAGACGCCGAAAGGCATCCTGATCCTGGCGCGCGATCTGGCGGAGGCCTGCATCACGCGCTACGGTTTCGACGCGGTGGAAGTGGTGGCGACCGTGCAGGGCTCGGCGCTGGAACACCTGCAATTGCAGCATCCCTTCTACGACCGCACCGTGCCGGTGATCTGCGGCGACCACGTCACGCTCGAAGCCGGTACCGGGCTGGTGCACACCGCGCCGGCACACGGCCTGGAAGACTACGCCGTCGGCGGCAAATACAATCTGCCGGTGGATTGCCCGGTGGGCGCGGACGGCAAGTTTTACGCCAGCATTCCACTGGTCGGCGGCCAGTCGATCTGGGCGGCCAACAAAACCGTAGTCGAAACCCTGACCAACAGCGGCGCGCTGCTGCTGGAAATCAAGCTCAAGCACAGCTACCCGCACTGCTGGCGGCACAAGACGCCGATCATCTTCCGCGCCACGCACCAGTGGTTCATCGGAATGGAAGCCACCGGGCAACACAGCAGCTTGCGTGTAGCCGCGTTGAAGGCGGTCGAGAACACCGAGTTTTTCCCCTCCTGGGGCCGCGCCCGGCTCGAGGCGATGATCAGGAACCGCCCGGACTGGTGCGTCTCGCGCCAGCGCAACTGGGGCGTGCCGATGCCGCTGTTCGTGCACAAGGAAACCGGCGAACTGCACCCGCGCACCGCGGAACTGCTGGAGCAGGTGGCGCTGCGCGTGGAAGGGCGGGGCATCGAAGCCTGGTTCAGCCTGGACGCAGGCGAGCTGCTCGGCGCCGAGGCGGAAACTTACAAGAAGGTGAGCGATACCCTCGATGTCTGGTTCGACTCCGGCTCGACCCACGCCTGCGTGCTGAAGCGGCGCGACTATTTGCAGCATCCCGCCGACTTGTATCTGGAAGGTTCCGATCAGCACCGCGGCTGGTTCCAGTCCTCGCTCCTCACCGGCTGCGGGGTGGATGGCCACGCGCCGTACAAGGCCCTGCTCACCCATGGCTTCGTGGTCGACGGCAGCGGCCACAAGATGAGCAAGTCCAAGGGCAACGTGATCGCGCCGCAGAAGGTGGTGGACAGCCTTGGCGCCGACATCCTGCGGCTGTGGGTCGCTTCCACCGACTATTCCGGCGAACTGACCATTTCCGACGAGATCCTCAAGCGGGTGACGGAAAGCTACCGCCGCATCCGCAACACCCTGCGCTTCCTGCTGTCGAACATCGCCGACTTCGATCCGGCGCAGCACGCGCTGCCGGTTGGTGACTGGCTGGAGATCGACCGCTACGCGCTGGCGATGGCGCGGGATTTCGAGAACGACTGCAAGGCCCATTACGGAAAATACGAGTTCCACTTCATCGTCCAGAAGCTGCAAGCCTTCTGTTCCGAGGATCTGGGCGGGTTCTACCTGGATATTCTGAAGGACCGCCTGTATACCGCCGGTGCCGACTCCCGTGCCCGCCGCTCGGCGCAAAACGCCTTGTATCACCTCACCCACAGCCTGGTGCGGCTGATGGCGCCGATTCTGTCCTTCACTGCCGAGGAAGTGTGGCAGGTGCTGGTCAAAAATCCGGAAAACAGCATTTTCCTGCACACCTGGAACGATGTGCTGCCGACCCAGCCGGAAGAGGAAGTGATCAAACAGCGCTGGGTGCAGTTGCGCCGCGTGCGCGCCGATGCGCAGAAGCAGTTGGAAGAGGTGCGGGTGGCCGGGCAGATCGGCTCCTCGCTGGCCGCCGAAGTGGACCTGTACGCTATCGGCGAAATCTTCGACCTCCTCGATTCTTTCGGCGACGACTTGCGTTTCGTGTTCATCACTTCTCAGGCGCGTTTGCATCAGGGCAGCCACCCCGAAGCGGTGGCCGGCGAAACCGGAGTGGGCATCCGCGTCAGCGCCAGCCCGCAGCAGAAGTGCGAACGCTGCTGGCACTACCGCGCCGATGTGGGCGCCGATGCCGCCAGCCCCGGCCTGTGCGGACGCTGCGTTTCCAATCTGCACGGCGAAGGCGAGGCGCGCCAGTATGCGTAACTGGTGGGGGTGGCTCGCGCTCAGCGCGGCCGTGATCGTGCTCGACCAGCTGACCAAGCAGTGGGTGTCGCAGTCGCTGGCCTTTGGCGAGGTGATGCCGGTGGCGCCCTTCTTCAACCTGGTGCTGGCCCACAACGCCGGCGCGGCATTCAGCTTCCTGGCCGGTGCAGGAGGGTGGCAGCGCGGGTTCTTCATCGGGATCGCGGTGGTCGCGGCAGCGGTGATCGTCCACCTGCTGCGCAAGCATCGCGGGGAAAAGCTGTTCAGCCTGGCGCTCGCCCTGATCCTCGGCGGCGCGCTCGGCAACCTGATCGACCGCATCCTGCTCGGTCATGTGGTGGATTTTCTCGATTTTTATGTGCAAAACTACCATTGGCCCGCGTTCAATGTCGCCGACATGGCGATCACCGGCGGCGCAGGGCTGCTGATCTGGGACAGCATTAAAAAACCGTGAGGGGTGAAGAGTGAGGGGTGAGGAGGAAAGTCAAAGGCCTCACTGTTGCCGGCTTCACTCCTCACTTTCAAGTGAAATTCAGGAGGCAACCATGAGCAAACGAACTGCCGCTGCCGGCGACAAAGTGAGCGTGCATTACACCATCTCGGTTCAAGAGGGCGAGGTGATTTTCGACACCCATGAGGAAGGCGAGCCCGTCGTCCTGGAGATCGGTGCGGGTGAAATTGCGGAAAACCTGGAGCAGTGCCTGATCGGGCTGGAGCCGGGCGAGCAGCGCGTATTCCTCCTCGAGCCCGAGCAGGCGTTCGGCCTGAGCGACCCGGAGCTGGTGCAGCGGATCGAGTTGGACATGTTTCCGGATGATGTAGAGGTGGAAGTCGACAGCCTGGTCGAATTCAACCTGCCCAGCGGCGAGGCCGTCATGGGGGTGATCCTCGACAAAACCGAGACCGATGCGTTGGTGGATTTCAACCATCCCCTGTGCGACTACCCGCTGAAATTCGAAGTCGAGATCCTGGAAATCCTGGAATAAACATGGAAGTTTTGCTCGCCAACCCTCGCGGCTTCTGCGCCGGCGTGGACCGCGCCATCGAGATCGTGGAGCGCGCGCTGGAGTTGTTCGGTGCGCCGATATACGTGCGCCACGAAGTCGTCCACAACAAGTTCGTGGTGGAGAGTTTGCGCGCCAAGGGCGCGGTG
>JAIOJM010000097.1 GCA_019911785.1 Sulfuricella sp.
TTCGTTGCCAAGCCGGCTGGCGCGAAGAGCGGCTTGCAGCGCATCGGCGAAGTGCCGGCCTACCATGCCGACGCCATCGTGCGCCGCGCCGCTGCACTGCAGAAAACTGCCGCAGCGGCGCTGCAGGGAGCCTGGATGAATGCGGAAACGCTGGCCAGCCTGGGCGTTGCCGAGGGTGCGGAGGTGAGCGTCAGCCAAGGAGCGGGCAGCATCGTTCTCAAGGCGCTGCGCGACGACCGCCTGCCGGCAGGCTGCGTGCGGGTGGCTGCCGGTCACCCGGACACCGCCATGCTCGGCGGCATGTTTGATGAAATTCGGGTGGAGCGGGCGGGATAAATCATGACCGACACAATCGCATACCTTCAAGGATTCTTCGGCTTTGCCTGGCCGCTGGTGTACAGCATGGCGAAGATCGTCGCCATCGTCGCGCCGCTGATGCTGGGCGTGGCCTACCTGACCTATGCCGAACGCAAGATCATCGGCTACATGCAGGTGCGCATCGGACCCAACCGCGTCGGCCCCAAGGGCTGGCTGCAGCCGATCGCCGACGCGCTGAAGCTGCTGATGAAGGAAATCATTATTCCCGCCGGCGCCAACAAGGGGATATTCCTGCTCGCCCCGGTGCTGGCCATCGGCCCGGCGCTGGCGGCCTGGGCGGTGGTGCCGTTCTCCCCGGAACTGGTGCTGGCCAACATCGATGCCAGCCTGCTCTACATCATGGCGATCACCTCGATGGGCGTGTACGGCATCGTGCTGGCGGGCTGGGCATCCAATTCCAAGTATGCCTTCCTCGGCGGGATGCGTGCCGCGGCGCAGATCGTTTCCTACGAAATTGCCATGGGCTTCGCCCTGGTCGGCGTGCTGATGGCGGCGCAGAGCCTGAATCTGGTGGAGATCGTCAAGAGCCAGCAGGGCGGGATGTTCAGCTGGTACTGGCTGCCGCTGTTTCCCCTGTTCATCGTTTACCTGATTTCCGGCCTGGCCGAGACCAACCGCGCGCCATTCGACGTGGTCGAGGGCGAGTCTGAAATCGTCGGCTTCCATGTCGAATATTCCGGCATGGCCTTCGCCATCTTCTTCCTCGCCGAATACGCCAACATGATCCTGGTCGCGACCCTGACCGCGCTGATGTTCCTCGGCGGCTGGAACCCGCTGTTCGATTTTGCGCCGTTCAACTGGATTCCCGGCTTCTTCTGGCTGCTGGCCAAGGTGTGCTTCGTGCTGTTCCTGTTCCTCTGGTTCCGTGCCACCTTCCCGCGCTACCGCTACGACCAGATCATGCGCCTGGGCTGGAAGGTGTTTATCCCGGTGACCCTGGTGTGGATCGTGGTGGTTGGCGCTGCCATGCAGACCCCCTTCGGCCACCTGTTGCATTGAGGAAAAGAGCGTGAACAAGATCAAAAGCTTCTTTTCGACTTTCCTGCTCATCGAGCTGCTCAAGGGCATGGCGCTGACCGGGCGTTACATGTTCTCGCGCAAGATCACGGTGCAGTTCCCCGAGGAGCGCACGCCGATGTCGCCGCGCTTCCGCGGCCTGCACGCGCAGCGCCGCTACCCCAACGGCGAGGAACGCTGCATCGCCTGCAAGCTGTGCGAGGCGGTGTGCCCGGCGCTGGCGATCACCATCGAATCGGAACAGCGCGATGACGGCACCCGGCGCACCACGCGCTACGACATCGATCTGACCAAGTGCATTTTCTGCGGCTTCTGCGAAGAAGCCTGCCCGGTGGATGCGATCGTCGAGACCCGGATTTTCGATTACCACGGCGAAAAACGCGGCGATCTCTACTACACCAAGGACATGCTGCTGGCCGTGGGTGACAAATACGAAGAGCAGATCGCCAAGGACAAGGCGGCAGATGCGAAGTACCGTTAGGAGAAAGAGCTTGAACCGCAAAGGCGCAAAGACGCAAAGTTTCCTTTGTTTTTTCTTCGCGCCTTTGCGCCTTTGCGGTGAAAAGGTTTTTACTGGAATTGCCAAATGAACTTTGAAACACTGGTTTTTTATTTCCTCGCGAGCATCCTGCTGTTTGCAGGGTTCCGCGTGGTGACCGCGCGCCATCCGGTGCATGCCGCCCTGTTCCTGGTGCTGGCATTCTTTACCGGGGCCGGGCTGTGGCTGCTGTTGGAGGCCGAGTTCCTGGCGATCACCCTGGTGCTGGTCTATATCGGCGCGGTGATGGTGCTGTTCCTGTTCGTGGTGATGATGCTCAACCTGAATATCGAGAAAATGCGCCAGGGCTTCTGGGGCAACCTGCCGCTGGCGGCTTTCGTCGGCATCCTGATGGCGATTGAAATGACGCTGGTGCTGACGGTGGCCGGCCGCACCGTCAGCACTGTCCAGGTGTCGCATGCCGCCGGCTACAGCAACACCAAGGAGCTGGGCCGCCTGCTCTATACCGACTATGTCTACCCGTTCGAGCTCGCTGCGGTGATCCTGCTGGTGGCGATTGTCGCCGCCATCGCCATCACACTGCGCCGCCGGACCGGCACCAAGCATCAGGATCCGTCATGGCAGGTGAGCGTCAAGCGCGAAGACCGCATCCGTCTGGTGTCGATGCCGGCCGAGAAAGAAGGGGAATAACGTGCTGACTCTGACCCATTTTCTGGTTTTGGGAGCGCTGCTGTTTGCCATCAGCGTGGTGGGCATTTTTCTCAACCGCAAGAACCTGATCGTCCTGCTGATGGCGATCGAGCTGATGCTGCTGGCGGTGAACATGAACTTCGTCGCCTTTTCGCATTATCTGCACGACACCGCCGGGCAGGTTTTCGTGTTCTTCATACTCACGGTAGCCGCGGCCGAATCGGCCATCGGCCTGGCGATCCTGGTGGCGCTGTTCCGCAACCTGAACACGATCAACGTGACCGAGCTGGATCATTTGAAAGGGTGAAGAGTGAGGAGTAAGGGGTGAGGAGTCTGATCGGTTTTTCTCCTCACTCCTCACTCCCAACTCCTCACGGATACTATGACTGAAATGCAAAAACTCTATCTGCTGGTACCGCTGGCGCCGCTGGCCGGGGCGGCGATCGCCGGCCTGTTCGGCTGGCTGATCGGGCGCGCGGCTTCGCACTGGGTGACCATCCTCAGCGTGGTGATCTCCTTTGTTGCTTCGGTCTTGATTTTCCAGGACGTGATGGCGGGCCACACCTTCAACGGCAGCGTCTATACCTGGCTGATAAGCGGCGAAACCCGCTTCGAGGTCGGCTTCCTGATCGACCGCCTGACGGTCATGATGATGCTGGTGGTGACTTTCGTATCGCTGATGGTGCACATCTACACCATCGGCTACATGGCGGAAGACCCCGGCTACCAGCGTTTCTTCAGCTACATTTCGCTGTTCACCTTCTCGATGCTGATGCTGGTGATGGCTAACAACTTCGTCCAGCTGTTCTTCGGCTGGGAGGCGGTGGGGCTGGTTTCCTACCTGCTGATCGGCTTCTGGTACACCCGGCCGACCGCAATCTACGCCAACCTCAAGGCCTTCCTGGTCAACCGTGTCGGCGACTTCGGCTTCCTTCTCGGCATCGGCCTGATACTGGCACATTTCGGCACGCTGCAATATGACGCAGTGTTCGCCCGCGCGCCGGAAATGGTGAATGCCACCATCGAACTGATTCCCGGCAGCCCCTGGCTGCTGATGACGGTGATCTGCATCCTGCTGTTCGTCGGCGCGATGGGCAAGTCGGCCCAGTTCCCGCTCCATGTCTGGCTGCCCGATTCGATGGAAGGCCCGACGCCGATTTCCGCCCTGATCCACGCCGCCACCATGGTGACCGCGGGCATTTTCATGGTGGCGCGCATGTCGCCGCTGTTCGAACTTTCCGAGACCGCGCTCTCCGTGGTGCTGGTGATCGGCGGCATCACCGCGCTGTTCATGGCGCTGATCGCCATCGTCCAGACCGACATCAAGCGCGTGGTGGCCTATTCGACCCTGTCCCAGCTCGGTTACATGACCGTGGCGCTGGGCGCTTCGGCCTATTCGGTCGGGGTGTTCCACCTGATGACCCACGCCTTCTTCAAGGCCCTGCTGTTCCTAGGCGCCGGTTCGGTGATCATCGCCATGCACCACGTGCAGGACATGACCAAGATGGGCGGCCTGAAGAAATACATGCCGCTGACCTACTGGACCATGTTCATCGGCGCGTTGGCTTCCGCAGGCGTGCCGGGCTTCTCCGGCTTCTTCTCCAAGGACGCGATCATCGAGGCGGTGCAGCTTTCCCATACCCCCGGTGCCGGCTTCGCCTATTTCGCCGTGCTGACGACGGTGTTCATCACCGCCTTCTACACCTTCCGCCTGATATTCATGACCTTCCACGGCAAGCCGCGCTTCGACACCCATGGTCACCATGACGAGCACGGGCACGGCGGCACGCCGCATACGACTCCGCACGGGCTTCAGCCCGTAGCGGATCGGAGTGCCCTTGTGGTGCACGAGTCGCCCTGGGTGGTGACCGTGCCGCTGATGCTGCTCGCCATCCCCACCGTGGCGGCGGGCTGGCTGATCGGGCCGATGCTGTTCGGCGGCTTTTTCGGCAGCTCGATTCACATTGCGCCTGAACATCAGGCCCTGGCGCACATGGCGGAGGAGTTCCACGGCGTCTTGGCGATGATGCTGCATGCGCTCGGCACCGCGCCGTTCTGGCTGTCGGTCGGCGGCATCGCCACCGCCTGGTTCCTGTATATCCAGCGGCCGGAGCTGCCGCCGGTGATCAAGGCCAGATTTGGCCTGATCTCGACCATACTCGAGAGGAAATACGGTTTCGACGAGTTCAATGACTGGTTCTTCGCCGGTGGCGCGAGAATGATCGGCAAAGGGCTGTGGAGAGGTGGCGATGTCGCGGTGATTGACAACTTCTTCGTCAACGGCACGGCGCGTCTGATCGGCTGGTTTTCCTCGCTGATCCGCCGTCTCCAGTCGGGCTACATTTACCACTACGCTTTCGCCATGATCATCGGCGTGTTCGTGTTGATGACGCTGTTTGTGAAGGGATAAGAACAAGCATGTTTGCTGGCCTGTCATTGTTGAGTCTGGTTATCTGGGTGCCGATCGCGGCCGGCGTTGCCGTGCTCGCCACCGGCAGCGACCGCAACGTCGGGCTTGCCCGTGTTCTGGCGCTGATCGGCGCACTGGCAGGCTTCTTCGTCAGCCTGCCGCTGTACACCCAGTTCGACACCCTGCAGGCGGGCATGCAGTTCGTCGAGATCAGCCCCTGGATCGAGACCTTCAGGGTCACCTACCACCTCGGCGTGGACGGCATTTCCGTGCTGTTCATCCTGCTCACCAGCTTCACCACCGTGCTGGTGGTGATCGCCGGCTGGAAAGTGATCGAAAAGCGCGTCGCGCAGTACATGGCGGCCTTCCTCTTCATGTCCGGCCTGATGAACGGCGTTTTCGCCGCGCTCGACGCAGTGCTGTTCTACGTGTTCTGGGAAGCGATGCTGATTCCGATGTTCCTGATCATCGGCATCTGGGGCGGACCGAACCGGGTTTATGCGGCGGTCAAGTTCTTCCTCTACACCCTGTTGGGTTCCCTGCTGATGCTGGTGGCGTTCATCTACCTGTACGGCAAGGCGGGCACCTTCGAGATCCTGGATTTCCACCGCCTGCCGCTGACCCTGACCGAGCAGATCCTGATCTTCCTCGCCTTCTTCATGGCGTTCGCGGTCAAGGTGCCGATGTGGCCGGTGCACACCTGGCTGCCGGATGCCCACGTCGAGGCGCCGACCGGCGGCTCGGTGGTGCTGGCGGCGATCATGCTGAAGATGGGCGCCTACGGCTTCCTGCGCCTGTCCCTGCCGATCGTGCCGGACGCGAGCCATGCCCTGTCCGGCTTCATGATTACCCTGTCGCTGATCGCCGTGGTCTACATCGGTCTGGTGGCGCTGGCGCAAACCGACATGAAGAAGCTGATCGCCTATTCCTCGATTTCGCACATGGGTTTCGTGACCCTCGGTTTCTTCATCTTCAACGCCTACGGCATCGAGGGCGCGCTGGTGCAGATGATTTCCCACGGCTTCATCTCCGCCGCGATGTTCCTTTCCGTCGGGGTGCTGTATGACCGCATGCACAGCCGCATGATCGCCGACTACGGCGGCGTGGCGAACAGAATGCCGATCTTCGCCGCCTTCTTCGTGCTGTTCGCCATGGCCAATTCAGGCCTGCCGGGGACCAGCGGCTTCGTCGGTGAATTCATGGTGATCATGGGCGCGGTCAAGGCCAATTTCTGGTACGCCTTCCTCGCCGCTGCCACACTGATTTTCGGCGCCGCCTACACCCTGTGGATGGTGAAGCGGGTGGTGTTCGGCGCCGTCGCCAACGACCATGTCGAGCATCTCAAGGACATCACGCCGCGCGAGTTCCTGGTGCTGGGGCTGCTGGCCGTCGCGGTGCTCGGCATGGGGCTGTATCCGCTGCCGTTCACCGAGGTGATGCACCATTCGGTCAATAATCTGTTGAGCCATGTGGCTCAGAGCAAGCTGTGATGCCAGGGGCTAGGGATCAGGGGCTAGGGGTCAGGGGATGTCCGGCGCTACGCGCCGGGTTTTTTGCTAGACCTTAGTCCCTGATCCCTGATCCCTAAAAAAAGGATTTTAAATGATATTCGCCATGCCCAACCTGACGCCTGCACTGCCGGAAATCTTCGTGCTGACCATGGCATCGCTGATCCTGGTGGTGGACCTGTTCCTGTCAGGGAAGAACCGCTTCGTCAGCTACGCCCTGACCCAGTTGACGCTGCTCGGCGCCGCCTGGATCACTGTCAGCACCAGCGGCCAGGACGCGGTTCACACCTTCAATGGGATGTTCGTCGACGACGTCATGGCCGACGTGCTGAAGATGATGACCTATGTTGCGGTCTCGGCGATGCTGGTCTATTCGCGCAGCTACATCCAGCTGCGCAACCTGTTCAGCGGCGAGTTCTTCGTGCTGGTGCTGTTCGCCATGCTCGGCATGATGGTGATGATTTCGGCCAGCCATTTCCTGACCCTGTATCTCGGCCTGGAGCTGCTGTCCCTGAGCCTGTATTCGCTGGTGGCGCTGCAGCGCGACTCGGCACAGGCGACCGAGGCGGCGATGAAGTATTTCGTGCTGGGCGCGCTGGCTTCGGGCTTGCTGCTCTACGGCATGTCGATGATCTACGGCGCGACCGGCAGCCTGGAGCTGAGCAAGGTCGCCGCCGCGATCCAGCAAACAGCCGGCAGCAGGACAATGCTGGTGTTTGGCCTGGTGTTCATCGTCGCCGGCCTGGCATTCAAGCTCGGCGCGGTGCCGTTCCACATGTGGGTGCCCGACGTCTACCACGGCGCACCCACCGCGGTGACGCTGTTCATCGGCTCGGCGCCGAAGATCGCCGCCTTTGCCTTCGTCATGCGTCTCCTGGTCGAGGGCCTGCAGGGAATGGCGCACGACTGGCAGGGCATGCTGGTGATCATGGCCGTGCTGTCGATGGCGATCGGCAACATCACCGCCATCGCCCAGACCAACATCAAGCGCATGTTGGCCTATTCCACCATTTCCCACATGGGCTTTTTGCTGCTCGGCATCCTTTCCGGCAGCCTGAACGGCTACAGCGGTTCCATGTTCTACGTGCTGGCCTACGTGCTGATGAGCCTGGGTACTTTCGGCATGATCCTGCTCCTGTCGCGCAAGGGCTTCGAGGCGGAAAATCTCGACGACTTCAAGGGCCTGAACCAGCGCAGCCCATGGTATGCCTTCATGATGCTGCTGCTGATGTTCTCCATGGCCGGCGTGCCGCCGACAGTGGGCTTCTACGCCAAGCTGTCCGTGCTGCAGGCGGCGTTGCAGGCGGGCTTCGTCTGGGTGGTCGTGTTCGCCGTCCTGATGTCGGTAATCGGCGCTTTCTACTACCTGCGCATCGTCAAGCTGATGTATTTCGACGCCCCTGAAGACCAGTCGCCGATTTCCCCGCAACCGGATGCCGGCGTGCTCATGAGCATGAACGGGCTGGCCGTGCTGGCGCTGGGCATCCTGCCGCAGCCCCTGATGGCGCTGTGCGCCTATAGCATCCAGCGCTCGCTGCTGTGACACAGGTACTGATCATCCTGGCATTGGCGTTTGTCGCCGCGAACCTGCCGTTCGTGCTGGAGCGCCGCCTGTTCGTATTGCCGCCGCGCGGGGAGGGTAAAAGCCTGGTCTGGCGCCTGCTCGAACTGGTACTGATGTATTTCGCCGTCGGCGGCATTGCCTGGCTGGTGGAAAAAAACCTCGGCCCGGTTCATCCTCAACGCTGGGAGTTCTACGCCACGACAGCGTGCCTGTTCCTGGTGTTCGCCTATCCCGGCTTCGTTTACCGCTTTCTCTGGCGCCGCAGGGGCGCCACCTGACCACTGATCCGCTGTAGCCCGGATGAAGGCCGTCAGGCCGCAATCCGGGAGCGCTCCCTGATTGCCTTGCACTTCATCTAGCCTGGATAGAGATCTCATGGATGCCCCCGATTTGACCGAAAAACAGTTGTCCACCAGCAACGTCTACGACGGCCGCCTGCTGCACGTGCGGGAGGACCAGGTGGCGCTGCCCAACGGCAATACCACCACGCGCGAGTACATCGTCCATCCCGGTGCAGTGGTAGTGGTTCCGCTGCTGGACAACGGCGACGTGCTGATGGTGCGGCAGTTCCGCTACCCCCTGAATCGCGATTTCCTTGAATTGCCTGCCGGAAAGATCGATTCCGGCGAGGACGTGCTCGCCTGCGGCCAGCGCGAACTGCTGGAGGAAACCGGCTATGCCGCGCAAGACTGGAAGTTCCTGACCACGATCCATCCCTGCATCGGCTATTCGGACGAGCGGATACTGGTCTATCTCGCGCAGGGCTTGAGCGAGCACGGCCACCGGCGCGACGAGGACGAGTTTCTGGAGAACGTCAGGCTGCCGCTGGAGACGGCCATGGAATGGGTGCGTGACGGGCGCATCAGCGACGTGAAAACCGTTATCGGCCTGTTCTGGGCGGAGAAAATTGTCGAAAAGAGGTGGGTACCATAGAATGAGGGTTGCCGAGGCAGATAAACCGGGCGGCGCCCATCATGACAAAAACCAACGAAGCCTACTCTCGCGTTCTCATCGACACCCAGC
>JAIOJM010000098.1 GCA_019911785.1 Sulfuricella sp.
GGAAGGATTCTTGACATGATTGCAGACGTAAAAAAATCAGCCGAGCAAAGAATGCAGAAGAGCATCGAGGCTCTGAAGGTAGACCTGGGCAAGGTGCGCACCGGGCGCGCCCATACCGGGATACTCGATCATGTGATGGTCGATTACTATGGTTCTCTTGTGCCGATCAGCTCGGTTGCCAACATCAATCTGATCGATTCGCGCAACATCGGCGTGACGCCATGGGAAAAGAAAATGGTGGGCGCTGTTGAGAAAGCGATCCGCGACTCCGACCTGGGCCTTAATCCCTCCAGCCAGGGCGATCTGATCCGGGTGCCGACGCCGGCGTTGACGGAAGAGCGTCGCAGGGAATTGATCAAGGTCGTCAAGAACGAGGCGGAAAACGCCAAAGTGGCTGTGCGTAATGTGCGCCGCGACGCCAATGCAACGCTCAAGGACCTGCTGAAAGATAAAGCGATCAGCGAGGATGACGAGCGTCGCTCCCAGGAAGAGATCCAGAAACTGACTGACCGGTATATTGCTGAAGTCGACAAGATCCTTCAAGCCAAGGAAACCGATCTGATGGCAATCTAGAGACGCGAATTGGCCCCGTTTACCAGCTCCACTCGCAGCATCCCCGAAACCGGGGAGGTGCCGCAGCATATCGCCATCATCATGGATGGCAACGGCAGGTGGGCCAAGAAGCGCTTCATGCCGCGCATCGCCGGCCACAAGCGCGGCGTTGAAATTGTCAGAACCACCGTAAAGGCCTGTTCCGAACTCGGGGTCAAATACCTGACGCTGTTCGCCTTCAGCAGCGAAAACTGGCGCCGCCCGGCGGAGGAGGTGTCGTTTCTGATGCAACTGTTCATGCTCGCCCTCGAACGGGAAGTCACCAAACTCCATGAAAACAACATCCGGCTGAAAATTATCGGCGACCGTTCCCGTTTTGAGGACAAACTGGTCGAGATGATAGATCGCGCCGAATCGCTCACCCAAAACAATACCGGGCTGACCCTGACCATCGCCGCCAATTACGGCGGTCGCTGGGACCTGCTTCAGGCGACACACAGGATGCTGAAAGACTATCCTGACTGCGGCCAGACTTTCAAGGAAGAGGATCTGGAGCCCTATCTTTCCACCAGCTATGCGCCTGAGCCGGATCTGTTCATCCGCACCGGAGGGGAGCAGCGCATCAGCAACTTCATGCTTTGGCAGTTGGCCTATGCCGAGCTGTATTTTACCGATACCTTGTGGCCGGATTTCAATACCCTGGCCTTGAAGCGCGCGATCAAATCCTTCCAGCAAAGAGAGCGCCGCTTCGGTCGCACCAGCGAGCAACTCAAAAAAAATGCTTAAGGTACGCATACTGACCGTTCTGCTGCTGTTGCCTTTATTTTTAGCCGCACTGTTTCTTCTTCCGGAAACGGGTTGGGCGCTGCTGATGCTGGGGGTGGTACTGATCGGCGCCCGTGAGTGGTCGAAAATTTCCGCTTTCTCGGGTTTCCAGGGCTGGGCTTACGTGCTGCTAACGCTGTTCATCGGTCTGGCACTGCTGCCCGAATCTTCCCGTTCAGCCAATTTCGTGCTGTACGGCATTGCCTTCCTTTTCTGGGCGCTGCTGGTTCCGCTGTGGCTGCGCAATCAGTGGCGCACCCGGCAGTGGGCTATCATGGCGCTGATCGGTTGGGTTATTCTGATCCCCACCTGGCTTGCCCTGGTGGAGCTGCGAACGTTAGGCCCCGGCCTGCTTCTGGGCCTGCTGGCGGTGGTCTGGATCGCCGACACCGCCGCCTATTTTTCCGGCCGCAAATTCGGCCGCCACAAGCTCGCTCCGGCGATCAGCCCAGGAAAAACCTGGGAGGGTGTCGCCGGCGCGTTTCTGGGCGTCACCTTGTATGGGTTGGCTTGGGGAATGTGGGACAGTTCCTCCATGCCGTTCAGTTCCGGCCTGTGGCGGGGGGTGCTATTGCTGTGGCTGCTGACGCTGTTCAGCATCCTGGGGGATTTGTTCGAATCCTGGATGAAGCGCGTGGCCGGGCTCAAGGATAGCGGCCGGATTCTCCCCGGCCATGGCGGCGTGCTGGACCGCATCGATGCCCTGACAGCGGCGATGCCTCTGGCCGCCTTCGGCTTGTTGCTCAAGAATTATTACGCATTTTAATTTGCTATTAAATAGCAGTTAACCGGTTTTCCTTAGATTTAAACAGATGCCAAAAATTCAAAACATTACCGTGCTCGGTTCGACCGGGACGATCGGCATGAATACCCTGGATGTCGTTGCGCGCCATGCCGGGCGTTTCCATGTAATCGCGCTGACCGCGAATCGCCAGGTTGACCGCCTGTTTGAGCAATGCCGGCAATTCCAGCCCGATTATGCGGTCATGCTGGATCCGGATTGCGCGGAAGTGTTGCAGGGCAGGATCAGGCTGGCTGGCCTCGATGTCGAGGTGCTTGGCGGCATCGAGGCGCTGGAAAGGGTGGCGTCGCTACCCCAGGTGGACAGCGTGATGGCGGCGATTGTCGGCAGCGCGGGGTTGCGCCCTTCGCTGGCTGCGGCCAGGGCAGGCAAGCGCATATTGCTGGCCAACAAGGAAACGCTGGTGATGTCGGGCAGCGTGTTCATGGATGCGGTCAGGCAGCACAAAGCCACGCTATTGCCGATCGACAGCGAGCATAACGCGATTTTCCAGTCGCTGCCGCGAGACTTTTCGGGTGATCTGGATGGCTCGGGCGTCAAGCGCATCCTGCTTACCGCATCGGGCGGGCCTTTCCGCACCGTGCCGTTGTGCGACCTGGATAACGTGACGCCGCAGCAGGCTTGTGCCCACCCGAACTGGGTCATGGGGCGGAAAATCTCGGTGGATTCGGCGACCATGATGAACAAGGGCCTGGAGGTCATCGAGGCGCACTGGCTGTTCAACGCCGACGCGGACAAAATCCAGGTGGTGATTCATCCCCAGAGCGTGATTCATTCCATGGTGGAGTATATCGATGGCTCGGTGCTGGCGCAGCTGGGCAACCCGGACATGCGCACGCCGATCGCTTATGCGCTGGGCTTTCCCGAGCGGATCGATGCGGGGGTTTCCTCGCTGGACCTGTTCAAGATCGCGCGTCTCGACTTCGAGGCGCCGGACACAGCGCGTTTTCCCTGTCTGGATCTGGCCTACCAGGCTTTGCGGCAAGGGGGCACGACTCCCGCCACCCTGAATGCGGCGAACGAGGTGGCGGTAGATGCGTTTCTCGAGGAGCGCATACCCTTCAAGCTGATTCCTGCCCTGATCGAAAGCGTGCTGGAAAAAAGTGGTTCCAAACCGGTCGTGGCACTGGAAGATGTGATCGAGGCAGACGCCGAGGCGCGCGAATCGGCACGGGGATGGATGCGCGCGAGGGGATACGCTTGAACCTGCTGTTCACCCTTGCAGCATTTGCCGTGACGCTCGGCATTCTGATTGTCGTTCACGAATACGGCCATTACATCGTGGCGCGCTGGTGCGGCGTCCGCGTACTGCGTTTTTCCGTAGGCTTCGGCAAGCCGCTCATCACCAAAAAATTCGCGCCGGACGGCACTGAATGGGTGTTGGCCGCTTTCCCGCTGGGCGGCTACGTCAAGATGCTGGACGAGCGGGAAGGACCTGTTGAGCCGGCCGATATGCCCTATGCCTTCAATAGCCAGTCCATTTACCGTCGCATCGCCATCGTGCTGGCCGGGCCGGTCGCGAACCTCATTCTTGCCGTGCTGTTGTACTGGTTCCTGTTCGTTTACGGCGTGCCTGGCATCAAGCCGATTCTGGGTGAGGTGCCGCTGGCCACTCCCGCTGCAGCTGCGTCTTTGCATCGCGGCGATACGATTACCCGGATCGGCGACGAACCGGCCGCGACCTGGCAGGACGTGAACTGGATACTGCTGCAGCACGCTGTCCAGAAATCCGTGGTGGAAATTGAAACCCGCAACGAGCGCGGCGAAATCGCGATACATCGGCTTGACATGAGTGGCTTGTCGTCCGACGAGCTGGACAATGATTTCATGGGCAAGCTCGGGTTGACGCGTTTCCAGCCCGACTTGCCGGCCAGGATCGGCAAGGTTCTGCCGGACGGCGTTGCCGCCAGGGCGGGCCTGAGGGTCGGGGATGAAATCCTTGCCGTGAACCAGACTCCGCTCGATCGCTGGGAAGAGCTCGTGCAATGGGTCAGGCAGAATCCCGGCCTGCCCCTGACGCTGGAGATAAAAAGAGGCGGCGACCATTTCCAGATAAAAGTGATCCCCGATTCAGTCAAGGAAAACGGAGACTCCGTCGTAGGCAAGATCGGTGCGTCGCCGATGGTGGATCCGGCCTTGTTTGCAAAGCTGGTTACGGAGGTGCGTTATCCCGTCGGCAAGGCCTTTGTGCAGGCGCTGCGGAAAACCTGGGATACGTCGTTGTTCAGCCTGAAAATGCTGGGCAAGATGGTCACCGGCCAGGTTTCCTTGAAGAACATCAGCGGCCCGATCACCATCGCCGATTATGCCGGTCAATCTGCACGCTTCGGCTGGGTGCCCTACATCAGCTTTCTGGCGCTGATCAGCATCAGTCTCGGGGTGCTCAATTTATTGCCCGTCCCCTTATTGGATGGGGGGCATTTGATGTATTATATGGTCGAAATGATCAAGGGGAGCCCCGTTTCCGAGAAAACCATGGAAATCGGGCAGCAGATCGGTATCGCGATCCTGCTGACATTAATGCTATTCGCTTTCTACAACGATATTAACCGTCTGGTTGTTGGCTAAACAATAATGAAATTAAAACTCCTGCCGATGTTGATGATGAGCCTGTATGGTGCTTCTGCCTGGGCGATTCAACCGTTTGTCATCAAGGATATTCGGGTGGAGGGAATCCAGCGTACAGAGGCAGGGACGGTATTCAGCTACCTGCCGGTCAAGGTGGGCGAGAATCTGGACGACGAGAAAGCCGCTGCGGCCATCAAGGCATTGTATGGAACCGGTTTTTTCAAGGATGTGCGGCTGGAGGTTGAAGGCGATGTGCTGATCGTCATGGTGCAGGAACGGCCGGCGATTTCACAAATCGATTTCACAGGGCTCAAGGAATTCGACAAAAAACAGCTTTTGGATGGGTTGAAGCAGATAGGGCTGGCCGAGGGCCGAACTTTCGACAAATCCCTGCTGGACAAGGCTGAGCAGGAGCTCAAACGGCAATATCTCAGTCGCGGCAAATATGCGGTTGCGATTACCACCACCGTAACGCCGCTGGAGCGCAACCGCACCGCCATCAGCTTCAACATCAGTGAAGGCGAAGTGGCGAAGATCCAGCAGATCAACATCGTCGGCAACCAGGCATTCCCGGAGAAGGACCTCCTCGATCTGTTCGTGCTTTCCACGCCCGGATGGATGACCTGGTGGAGCAAGAACGATCAGTATTCCAAGCAGAAACTGGCGGCGGACATCGAAACGATGCGCTCCCATTACCTGAACCGCGGCTATCTCGAATTCAACCTGGATTCCACACAGGTATCCATTTCCCCTGACAAGCAATCCATCTATATCACCATCAACATCACCGAAGGCCAGAAATATACCGTTTCCGACGTCAAGCTGGCGGGGGAGATGCTGGTGTCTGAAGATGAACTGCGCAAGCTGATCAAGATCCGGCCGGGCGATGTCTTCTCGCGGGAAAAGCTGACCGAAACCACCAAGCTGATCGGCGATCGCCTGGGCAAGGACGGCTATGCATTCGCCAACGTCAATGCGGTTCCCGAGCTCGACAAGGAAAAGCGGGAGGCGAAATTCACCTTCTTCATCGATCCGGGCCGGCGGGTTTATGTGCGGCGCATCAACGTAACCGGCAACACCAAAACTCGGGACGAAGTCGTCCGCCGCGAGATGCGCCAGATGGAAGGCGCCTGGTACGCCTCCGATAAAGTCACCCGGTCGCGCGAACGGCTTGACCGCCTGGGATATTTCTCCGACGTCAACGTCGAAACCCCGGCTGTTGCCGGCACGACCGACCAGGTGGACATGAACGTCAGCGTGACGGAAAAACCCACGGGCAGCATCATGGCGGGTGCGGGTTTTTCCAGCTCGGAAGGCTTCATTCTCAGCGGCTCCATTTCACAGGCCAACGTATTCGGCAGCGGCAACCATCTATCCACGCAGTTCAACACCGGCAAGATCAATACGGTGTATTCGCTGTCCTACACCAACCCTTACTACACCGACGATGGCATCAGTCGCGGCTTCGACCTCTACAGGCGCAAAACGAATTCCTCCTCCTTGTCGGTTTCCAGGTACGACTCCGATTCCATCGGTGGCGGGGTGCGCTTCGGCGTGCCGCTGAACGAAATGGATACGGTAAATTTCGGTTTGTCGGTCGAGAGAACGGAATTAACGTTGTATACCGATCCCGCTGCCGGAGCAGTCAGTCCTCAGCGTTATGTGGATTATGTCAATGAATTTGGCGACACCAATACCACATTGCGTGGGGATGCCGGCTGGGCAAGGGATACGCGTGACAGCATTATCTACCCGACAAAAGGCAGCCTGCAAAGGGCGTTTGCCGAGGTGGGGCTGCCCGGCGGGACCATCAAGTACTACAAGCTTTCCTATCAGCATCAATGGCTCAGGCCTGTGTTTCAGGATTTCACCCTGATGTTGAACGGCGAAGCCGGGTATGCCAACGGTTACGGCGGCAAGCCGTTGCCCTTCTTCAAAGGCTTCTTCGCCGGCGGCAATACTTCGGTGCGCGGTTTCAAGTCCTTTTCGCTCGGGCCTCAAGACATCGATGGCAATGCGCTGGGCGGCAATCGTCGCCTGGTGGGCAATGCAGAGGTGCTGTTCCCGTTCCCGGGCATGAAAAAGGACAAATCCCTGCGCATGAGTTTTTTTGTCGATGGCGGCACGGTATTTGGTCAGGATGACAAGATGAGCTTAGGCGACATGCGTTATTCCACCGGTCTTGCCGTCAGCTGGCAGTCCCCGATGGGGCCGATGAAATTCAGCATTGCCGCACCGCTCAATTCCAAGGCAACCGATAAGGTGGAGCGGTTCCAGTTTATTTTGGGTTCTACGTTCTAATCGCGATTTCAGGAGATCAAGTTGAACAAGATTATTGCTGTCGTACTTGCTGCCACCCTGTTGCCGATTGCGGCAGGGGCATCCGCCGCCGAAACGAAGATCGGCTTCGTCAATACCGAGCGGGTTTTTCGGGAAGCGGCCCCGGCCATGAAGGCACAGAAAAAACTCGAGAAGGAATTCGCCGCACGCGAGCAGGAACTGCAAAAAATGGCGAAACAGGCCAAGGAGCTGCAGACTCATCTGGAACGGGAAGGCGTGACGATCAGTGAATCGGATCGACGCAACAAGGAACGCGACCTCGCTAATCTGAATCGCGATTTCCAGCGCGCCCAACGCGAGTTCCGGGAAGACCTCAACCTGAGGCGTAACGAGGAACTGGGCGCCGTGCATGATCGTGCCAGAAAAACCATCATGGAGATCGCCGAGAAAGAGAAGTTCGATCTGGTATTGGAAGAAGCGGTTTATTTCAGCCCCCGGATCGATATCACCGATAGGGTATTGAAGGCTTTGGCCGATAAATAAGGCTCTTTTTCTGATGCGCATAGCGGGAGCCTTTCCCCGGTTGATTCCATGATTCGAACTGATTCAGGCTACACGCTGGGTGCTATCGTCGAACGGTTTGGCGGCGAACTGGTTGGCGATGCGGATGCCGTGGTCAGGCAGGTCGCACCGCTTTCCTCCGCCCTGTCCTGGCACATCAGCTTCCTCTCCAATCCGAAATACCGCCGGCAACTGCAAAATTGCAGGGCAGGCGCCGTGATTCTGGGTGTTGCGGAGCGTGATGCGACAAACCTGCCGCGTATCTTGTGTGACAATCCCTATGCCTATTTTGCCAAGGTTTCCGCATTGCTCAACCCCCGGCATGTCGAGGCACCCGGCATCCACCCGACGGCGATAGTCGATCCGACCGCAAGCGTTCCGGCATCCGCCACAATCGGGGCATACGCGTTTGTCGGCGAGGGGGTGAAAATCGGAGAACACGCGGTCATCGGGTCCGGCTGTCACCTCGGCGCGGGTGTCGAGGTCGGAGATGACTCGCTGTTTTACCCGCAAGTGGTGGTCTACCATGACTGTGTCATCGGTAAGCGTGCCATCCTGCATTCCGGCGCGGTGATCGGGGCGGACGGATTCGGCATCGCCATGGAAAATGGGCGCTGGATCAAGGTTCCGCAAATCGGTCGGGTGGTCATCGGAGATGACGTTGAAATCGGCGCCAATACCACGGTTGACCGGGGAGCCCTGGACGACACCATTATCGAGGACGGCGTCAAGCTGGATAACCAGATTCAGGTCGCGCATAACGTGCAAATCGGCGCTCATTCCGCGATAGCGGGTTGTGTCGGAATCGCCGGCAGCGCAAAAATCGGGAAGCATTGCACGGTGGGTGGCAGCGGAATGATTCTGGGGCACCTTGAGATCGCTGATCGGGTCAACATTTCCGCCGGCACTCTGGTCACCAAATCGATCGCCAGGGAGGGGACGTATACCTCCGTGATGCCATTTTCCATACATCAGGACTGGCTCAAGAATGCCGCTCATCTGCGCCATCTGGATAAAATGGCGGAGAAGTTGAGCGAACTGGAAAAGAAAATCAGCGAACTGGAAGGGAAGAAATCTTGAACAGCATGGATATCCACGAAATATTGCAGTACCTGCCGCACCGCTACCCCTTTCTGCTGGTTGACCGCGTTGTCTCGTTCGAACCCGGGAAGAGTATCGTGGCGCTGAAAAACGTGACGATCAACGAGCCCTTTTTCGTCGGCCATTTCCCGCACCACCCGGTGATGCCGGGCGTGCTCATCATCGAAGCGCTGGCCCAGACGGCGGCGATCCTGTCGTTCAAGACCATGGGCACCCGGCCCGATGACAAGTCGGTGTATTACTTTGTCGGCATCGACGGTGCGCGCTTCAAGAAACCCGTCTCCGCCGGAGATCAGCTGACGCTCGAGGTGGAGCTTACCCGGTCGGTCAAGGGAATCTGGAAATACGCGGCGCGCGCCAAGGTCGATGGTGCCGTGGTGACCGAAGCAGAGCTGATGTGCACGGTGAAAGCACTATGAGGGCCTGTTCATGAATAACTTGAACATTCTGGCCGCACTGGCGGGCGCGCTGCTGCGTTGCCGGTCGCTTGCAGGGTATGGCCATGCGGCGCGCCCGGCGCCTTGCATCGCATCCCGCCAGCACGCCCATAATTGTCCAACTCATCCATGAACAGGCCCTAAATGATCCACCCGACAGCAATCGTTCATGAGGGCGCCAAACTGGCCCCCGATGTCAGCGTTGGACCTTATTCGATCATCGGCGAGCATGTCGAAATCGGCGCCGGAACATCGATCGGCCCGCACGTGGTGATCAATGGCCATACCCGGATCGGCAAGGACAACCGGATTTTCCAGTTTTCGTCTCTGGGAGAGATGCCGCAGGACAAGAAATACCTGGGAGAAGAAACCCGCCTGGAAATCGGTGACCGCAATGTGATCCGGGAATTCTGCACGTTCAACCGGGGTACTTCGCAGGATGTGGGCGTGACGCGGGTCGGTGACGACAACTGGATCATGGCCTATGTGCACCTGGCGCATGACTGCCAGATCGGCAACCACACCATCTTCGCCAACAACGCCCAACTGGCTGGTCACGTGCAGGTCGGAGATTACGCCATTCTCGGCGGTTTTACCGTGGTGCACCAGTTCTGCCATATCGGCGGGCACAGCATCACCGGGATGGGCACCATCCTGTTCAAGGACATTCCCCCCTATGTCACAGCGGCCGGTCACGAAGCGCAACCTCACGGCATCAACTCGGAAGGGCTGAAGCGCAGGGGGTTTTCCAGCGAAGCCATATTGGCGATCAAGCGCGCGTACAAGACGCTGTACAAGTCAGGGCTTACCCTGGAACAGGCGAAGCTGGCTCTGGCCGAACAGACGCATGCCTGCCCCGAAATTCAGCTTCTGACCGATTTCCTCGCCCATTCCACGCGCGGCATCATTCGTTAATCCTGAAAAAGCTTCTAACCACGAATTTACACGAATTAAACACGAATGTTCACGAATAATCCGTTAGTTAGCTTGGCTAGCCTGATTCACTGTTTGGCGACAATGATTGTTTCTAATTATTTCGTGTCGCCTAGAGGCGCCTACTTTTGGTTATTCGTGAACATTCGTGTCATTCGTGGTTAATCGCCATTTTCAGGTTGGTTCATGAAAGTCGGAATTGTCGCGGGCGAAGCATCGGGTGACTTGCTGGGCGCCCACCTGGTTAAAGCGCTGAAGAACCGTGTTCCGGGTGTCGAATTCGTAGGTATCGGCGGGCCGAAAATGCAGGCTGCCGGCGTAAATTCACTGTTTCCCATGGAAAAGCTGGCCGTTCGTGGTTATGTCGAGGTGCTGCGGCATTATCGGGAAATCGTCAAAATCCGGCACAAGCTGCTGCGCCATTTCGTGGAAAATCCGCCGGACGTGTTCATCGGGGTGGATGCGCCGGACTTCAATCTCGACCTTGAACTCCGGCTGAAGCAGAAGGGCATCCCCACCGTCCATTATGTCAGCCCGTCGATCTGGGCCTGGCGCGGCGAGCGCATACACAAGATTGCGCGGGCGGTGTCCCATATGCTGGTGCTGTTCCCGTTCGAGAAGAAAATCTACGACGCAGCGGGCATCCCGGCCACTTATGTCGGTCATCCATCGGCTGATATGCTGCCGGAACAACCCGACCGGATTGCCGCGCGCGAACAGCTGAGACTATCCCCGGACGATCATGTCATCGCGCTTTTGCCCGGCAGTCGGCAGAGCGAAGTTCATTACATGGCCAAGCTGTTTGTGCAGACTGCGCGCATGATTGCCGCCGTCAGTCCGAAGGTGCATTTTCTGGTGCCGCTGCTGAGCCGGGAAACGCGCAATCTGTTTGAGACTGAACTGTATCGCGCGGGGGGAGGCGACTTGCCGCTAACGATCTTGTTCGGTCATGCCCATGTCGCCATGACTGCCGCAGACGCCGTGCTGGTGGCCTCGGGCACCGCGACGCTGGAAGCGGCCTTGCTGAAATGCCCGATGGTGATCACGTACAAAATGTCGCCCTTGACCTGGCGCATGATGCAGCGCAAGAAATACCTGCCCTATGTCGGGTTGCCGAACATTCTCGCAGGACGCTACATTGTCCCGGAACTGCTGCAGGATGAGGCCACGCCGGAAAACCTGTCCCAGGCAGTGCTGAACCTGGTCAATGATGGGCCGGTCAGGGAGAAGCTGGCCCGCGCCTTCTCCAGGCTGCATCTCGATCTCAAGCAAAATACCGCAGAAAGGGCTGTGGATGCCATTCTGCCGTTTCTGGCATAAATGAGCACTCATTCAAACTGGTTCATTTGCGGCGTTGACGAGGCGGGGCGCGGGCCTTTGGCCGGGGCCGTATTTGCCGCCGCGGTGATCCTCGATGGAAAGCGGCCGATCGAAGGGCTGGCTGACTCGAAAAAACTCAGCGAAAGAAAGCGCGAGTACCTGGCGGAGCAAATCAGGGAACATGCACTGGCCTGGGCTGTCGCCAGGGCCGAAGCCGAGGAAATTGACAGCATCAATATCCTCCAGGCAAGCCTGCTCGCCATGCGTCGCGCGGTTGAGGGCTTGGCGACTGTTCCGTCCGAAGCGCTGATCGATGGCCTGCATTGTCCAAAACTGGCCATACCCTGTCGTGCTATCGTCAGGGGCGACAGCAGCGTGGCGGAAATTTCGGCGGCCTCCATTCTGGCCAAAACCGCACGGGATGCAGAAATGCTCCGACTGCATCTGGAGTATCCACAATATGGCTTCGACCGGCATAAAGGCTATCAGACCGCACTGCACCTTGAGGCCTTGCGGCGCCATGGCGCAAGCGCAATTCACCGCAGAAGCTTTGCGCCGGTTAAACTGGCGATTGCCCACAAATTGAAATGACAGGAGAAATTATGGCTTTTGCGGCCTTTTTACATGTTCTGGGTGTGGTGATTTGGGTAGGCGGCATGTACTTTGCTCATCAGATGTTACGCCCGGTTGCCGCCGATCTGCTTGCTCCGCCTCAGCGGCTGCCATTGTGGGCGGGGGTGTTCAGGCGCTTTTTCCCCGTAGTGTGGATAGCCGTGGCGCTAATCCTGTTCAGCGGCCTGTATATGATCATGCTTCTGGGAGGATTCAAGGCCATCGCATTGAGCGTTCACGCCATGTTCGGGATCGGGCTGGTGATGATGCTGGTTTTCAGTTTCGTTTATTTTGTTCCCTACGGCAAACTGGTGCGTGCCGTCACCGCCCAGGAATGGAAGCAGGCCGGCGATGCGCTGGCGACAATCCGCAAGCTGATCGGCTTCAACCTGATTCTGGGGTTGATCAACATTGCCGTTTCCGCCATCAGCCGCATTTCGTTCTGAGAACAACGCTATTTATCCCAGTTTTACACGTGCCTGTAGATACTCTGTTCGATGGCAAGCGTTTTTTCTGTAATTTTTTGCACTTTCCGGCTCATGCTGGAATAGCGTAAAAGCGAGTGTTATCGAAGGGCTGGTTGTGTTTCAGCATACCGTGGATAGCATGGAGGAGTTTG
>JAIOJM010000099.1 GCA_019911785.1 Sulfuricella sp.
GATCTTGATCATCGAGTAGATCTGCAGCGGCAGGGTGGCGACGCCGACGCCGGCGGTGAAGAAGGTGATGACGAAATCGTCGATGGAGAGCGTGAAGGCCATCAGCGCGCCGGCGATGACGCCCGGCATGATCAGCGGCAGGGTGACCAGGCGGAAGGTCTGCCAGGGCGTGGCGCCGAGGTCGCGCGCTGCCTCGAAGATGCTTTCGTCCATGCCGGCCAGGCGGGCGCGGACGATGATGGCGACGAAGCCGATGCAGAAGGTGATGTGGGCGATCAGCACCGACAGCATGCCCAGCGTCAGGTTCATCACCTGGATGAAGAACAGCAGCAGGGAAACCCCGAGCAGGATCTCCGGCATCGCCACCGGAGTGATCACCAGCACCGGCAACAGCCTCAGATTGTAGCGGTGAATGGCGATGCCGGCCATGGTGCCGAGCACCGTGGCGATGCCGCTGGCGGTGCAGGCGATCAGCAGCGAATTGACCGCGGCGCGCAGCATCTGCTCGTCGTTGACCAGCACCTTGTACCAGTGCAGGGTGAAGCCGACCCACTCGGCGTTGAGGCGGGAATCGTTGAAGGAATAGGCGACCACGATCACCAGCGGCAGGTAGAGGAAGGCGTAGACGAACACCGAGGCGATCCACAGCCACTTGTTATGCATGGTTCCTCCTGCGCGAAAACCACATCGCCAGGCCGACGCAGGCCAGCACCACCAGCGTGAGCATGATCGACAGGGTGCTGCCGAACGGCCAGTCGCGGGTGCCGAGGAACTGGTCCTTGATCAGGTTGCCGACCAGGATGTCGCCGGTGCCGCCGAGGATGTCGGGAATGGCGAACATGCCGAGCACCGGGATGAACACCAGCGCCGCGCCGGAATACACCCCGGGCAGGGAAAGCGGCCAAGTCACTCGCCAGAAGCGCTGCCAGGCGTTGGCGCCGAGATCCTGGGCCGCGTCGAGTAGCACCGGGTCATGCTTTTCCAGGTTGGTGTAGAGCGGCAGCACCATGAACGGCAGGTGGACGTAGACCATGCCGACCAGCACCGCGAACGGCGAGAACAGCAGCGCTACCGGCTCGAAGCCGAACAGGCCGAGCGCGCCGTTGATCATGCGCGAGAGCGCTGCCTGTGGGCCGAGGATGATCATCCAGGCATAGACGCGGATCAGGAAGTTGCTGGCGAACGGCAGCACTACCAGCAGCACCATCAGATCGCGGAATTTCCTGTTGCTGCGCGCGATCAGCAGCGCCACCGGATAGGCCATGATCAGGCAGATCAGGGTGGTGGCCAGTGCCACGACGAAGGATTTGATGAAGATGCGGGTGTAGATGAAATCGCTGAAAAAGAAGCGGTAGGTTTCCAGCGTCAGGTTGGCCTTGCCGTCGGCAATCAGCGGCGCCAGGCCACCGTATTCGCCGGGAAAGCGGAACGACGCCAGGATCATGATCAGGCTGGGGGCGACGAAGAACGCCAGCAGAAACAGGAAGGGCGGCCCGCCGGTCAGCCAGCGGGTGAAGCGACTGCCTGAATCTCGCTTAAGCATTGAGAAAATGCCCCGCATCATGGCGCCAGGCCACCGTGACCGCATCCCCCACGGCGAAGAACATCGCCCGCCCCGGCTCGGAATTCGCCATCAGCGCCTCGATCAGAGTGCCGTTTTCCAGCTCCACCTTGTAAGTGGTCACATCGCCGATGTACAGGTAGTCACGCACTGTTCCTGAAAAGCGGTTCTTCAATTCGATGTCGTGATGGCGGCCGATGCGCACCTGCTCCGGGCGGATGGCGAACCAGCCCGATTCGCCGACCTTGGCGCCCTCCCGCGATGGCGCGGTGATTTCGCCGAGGTCCGACGCGGTCAGGCGCAGATGGCCGGCATCCGCCCCCTTCACTGTCACCGTGAACAGGTTGATATGGCCGATGAAGTCGGCGACGAAGCGGTTGCGCGGGGAGCCGTAAAGCTTGGAGGGCTGGTCCATCTGCTCGATGCGGCCTTCGCGCATCAGGGCGATGCGGTGCGATAGCGCCAGCGCTTCGGCCTGGGCATGGGTGACGAAGACGAAGGTCACGCCGACGTTCTTCTGCAGGTTGATCAGCTCGATCTGCATTTCCTGGCGCAGCTTGGCGTCGAGCGCGCCGAGCGGTTCGTCGAGCAAGAGCAATCTGGGACGATTCACCAGCCCGCGCGCCAGCGCCACGCGCTGCTTCTGGCCGCCGGACAGTTCATGCGGGTAGCTGTCGGCCTTGTCTTCCAGATGCACCTCGGCCAGCGCTTCGCGGGTCCGCGTCCTCACCGTGTTCGCATCCTTGCCGGCCATCTTCAGGGGGAAGGCGATGTTCTCCGCCACGGTCATGTGCGGGAACAGGGCATAGCTCTGGAACACGGTATGCACCGGCCGCTTTTCCGCCGGGGTGCCGGCCAGATCGACGCCGTCGAGCAGGATCTGGCCGGCATCGGGCGATTCGAAGCCGGCGATCATCCGCAGCAGGGTGGTCTTGCCGCAGCCGGAAGGGCCGAGCAGGGTAAAGAATTCCCCCGTTTCGACGCTGAAGCTGACGTCCTCCACCGCGGCGAGCGTGCCGTAGCGGCGGGTGACGTTGCGGATTTCGAGGAGCGCCATTTCTTATCCTGTTTCAATAGTGAAACCGAGCTCTTGTAGGAGCGACCTCCTGGTCGCGATATTCAGTGGATCGCGACCAGGAGGTCGCTCCTACAAATTCATCTTTGCTGTAGAAATGCTATTAATGCTCTCCCCGGGAGGAAAGTCAGCGTTCGCTATGCGCCGACGGGTGGTGGTGCGGATGTTCCGCCACGTGTTCGGTCTGCGCCGCCGCGTGGTGGTGCAGTACGGCGTGGGCGGGCGCCAGTGGCGTCGGCTTGCCGACGAAGTGCGGCAGCAGCGAGCCGATCGCCATGCCCCCGGCGCTCATCAGCAGACCCACCAGCTGCGGCGGCCAGTAGGTGTCGGGCTGAAGCGCTTCCAGCAGGAGCCACGAAACCAGCCCCGCAGCCATGGAAAAATAGGCGCCCTGGATGTTCGCACGTTTCCAGTATAGCCCGGCAAAGAGCGGGATGAAGGCCGCCACCAGCGTGATCTTGTAGGCATTCTCCACCATCTTGAAAATCGAGGCCTCGGAATTCAGGGCGAAGGCCAGAATTATCCCGGCGAAGCAGACGATGACGATGCGCATCATGCGCAGGAAGGCGTGGTCGCCGATCTTCGGGAAGAAGCCGCGCAGGATGTTCTCGGAAAAGGCCACCGACGGTGCCAGCAGGGTCGCCGAGGAGCAGCTCATGATCGCCGACAGCAACGCGCCGAAGAAGATCACCTGGGCGAACACCGGGGTGTGCTGCAGGATCAGGGTCGGCAGCACCAGTTGCGAATCCTTCTCCAGCAGCGCGCCGAACATCGCCGGGTCGATCAGCGTCGCCGAGTAGGCGAGGAACATCGGCACGAAGGCGAAGGCGAAATAGATCGATCCGCCCAGCACCGAGCCGCGCACCGCGGTCTTTTCGTCCTTGGCCGAGGTGATGCGCTGGAATACGTCCTGCTGCGGAATCGAGCCGAGCATCATGGTCACCCAGGCGCCGACGAAGGGAACCCATTCGGACATCCGCGCCGCCGGGAACAGATCGAGCTTGCCGGCATCGGCGGCGTGCTGCACCACTGCGCCGACGCCCCCGGTCATGCCGGCGATGAGGTAGGCGATGTAGAGCATGCCGCCCATGATTACGCTGATTTGCACGAAATCGAGAAAGGCCACCGCGAACATGCCGCCGAAGGTGGTGTAGGTGAGGACGATGGCCGCACCCAGCACCATGCCCATATCCTGGCTGACGGCGCCGTCGGTGACGACGAAAAACACCAGGCCGAGCGCCTTGATCTGCGCCGACACCCAGCCCAGGTAGGAGGCCACGATGCACAGGGTGGTGATCATTTCTACCGGGCGGTTGTAACGCAGGCGGTAGTAGTCGCCGATGGTGAGCAGGTTCATGCGGTACAGCTTGCCGGCGAAGAACAGGCCGGCGAGGATCAGGCACAGGCTGGAACCGAAGGGGTCGGCCACCACGCCGCGCAGGCCTTCCTTGGTGAAGGTGGCGGAAATGCCGAGCACGGTCTCGGCGCCGAACCAGGTGGCGAAGACGGTCGCCATCACCACCGGCAGCGGCAGGCTGCGGCCCGCGACGGCGAAATCCTTGGCGCTGTGAACGCGGGTGGCGGCGTAGAGGCCGATGCTGATGGAGGCCAGCAGGTAGATGACGACGAACCAGATCAACATGATTGAACGCTAGCCGGTTGGTGGAGTTGGGGAATTATACCCAAAAGACTGAAAAAATCGGCTGGTTTTCCGGTCTGGAAACAGGAACTGATTCGTATCGGCTAATAAGACAGAGCCGCATAGACCGCCAGCATCAGCCCCAGCACGGCCAGCATCAGGTTGGTGACCACCGCCATGTTCACCCAATAGCCCGGCGGAATTTCCTGCGGGCTCAGGTCTTTCACCAGCCGCCGATACTGCAGCGTGGACATCACCGCCAGTACCGCCCCCAGCAGGATCAATGCCACGCCGAGCCACAGGGAGAAGCCACGATGGATGGGCTCAGTCTGGCGTCCCAGCACCACATGCAGGAACAAGCCGAAGCGTTCCACGATGAAGCCGAAGCCCATCAGGCCCAGCACCGTGCGGTTCCAGGCGAGCAGGGTGCGCTCGGCGGCGAAGAATACGCGGGGATCCTGAAGGTAGCTCATGCTTTATGTTGCTCGGGGATTTTTGGACAAGTCTTAATTTTAGACTAGGCTATGAATTAGTGAAGATATTCGCCCTCGCCTGCAGATTAAAGGCATGCACAGTTGAAGGAGTAACCCATGTACCCGCATATTCTGATTGCCGTTGATGGAAGTGACCTGTCCAACCATGCCCTGCGAGAGGCTATCGCCCTTGCGCAAAGCCAGCACGCCGCCCTGCGCATCGTTCATGTGGCAGACGAGATTACGCTGAACTGGGAGGGAGAATACGGAGACATGTCCGATATCCTGGAAAGCTTTCGGGAATCGGGCCGGCGGGTTCTGGAAAAGGCGCAAAATCTTGCGCGCGAGGCCGGGATGGAGGCCGAGGCCAGGCTGCTGGAGATTCAGACCTTCGGCCAGCGGATCTCCGATATGATCGTGGCGGAGGCCCAAGCCTGGCCCGCGGATCTGATCGTGGTCGGAGCCCACGGGCGGCGCGGCCTGCATGATGTGCTTTTGGGCAGCGTGGCCGACGGTGTCGTGCGCCGCGCCAGCGTGCCGGTGCTCCTGGTGCGCTGAAGGCGAGTGCCACTGACAAGTGGCCGCGGGCACTATTCGATATGACACTCGCCGGGCTGGTGCAGGACTACGGCTACTACGCCGTGTTCCTGGGCACCTTCCTGGAAGGGGAGACCATCCTCGTCCTGGCCGGTTTCGCCGCACACAGGGGCTACCTCGAACTGCCGGGGGTTATCGGAATTGCCGCCGTTGGGGGCACTTTGGGCGATCAGCTCTATTTTTATCTCGGCCGGCGTTACGGACCGCAGATTCTCGCGCGCTTTCCGCAGTTGCAGCCGCGCGCGGCCAAGGTGGCGGCTCTGCTTCAGCGCCATCATCTGCCGCTGATCCTTTCCATTCGCTTCATGTACGGTTTGCGCACCGTGGGGCCGCTGGTCTTCGGCATGAGCCGCCTCGGCAGGATGAGGTTTTTCGCGCTCAATCTGGCGGGTGCGCTGCTGTGGGCGGTTTTGATAGGCGGCGCAGGTTATCTGTTCGGCAGCGCTCTGGGGCTTCTGTTTGCCGACCTGCGCCGGTACGAAGAGGTGCTGATGGCACTGATGGCCGGCGTGGGCGTAATAGTCTGGATTATCCGTCGCCGGCACTCTTCGTGAGGCGATTGCCAGGCTGGTCCTTTTACAGCATTTCAATCACCCACTTCGTGACCGTTCCGGTCGCATGGGCGCACTGATTTCCGCGGGCATCATCGAAGGCCTTGTATTCTTCTGCATTCCACTCATTGTGCGTTCACTAAGAGGGGTGATTGGCACAAAATATTAACGTCTTGTTTTTACTCTGCGTCCTCTGCGGTGAATCGAAGTTGGTTCATCACTTCACCGGCCATGCCGCCACTTGTTGCAGGTGCCAGATGTCGCGGTTGTAGTCCAGGATGGTGCGGTCGCTGGAGAACTTGCCGCTGGCGGCGGTGTTGAGGATGCTCATGCGCGTCCAGTTTTCCTGGTCGCGGTAGGCTCGCGCCACCCTCTGCTGCGCATCGACGTAGCCGCGGAAATCCGCTGCCGTCAGCCACGGGTCGTGAGGGCTGGTCACGGCGTGGATGATGGGATCGAAGATGCCCGGCTCGAACAGGTTGAAATGGCCGCTTTCCAGCAGTTGCATGACGCGGCGCAGGTCCTCGTCGGCATTGATGATCGCGGCGGGAGCGTAACTTGCCCGGGTGGCTTCCACCTCTTCGGCGGTGAGGCCGAACAGGAAGAAGTTTTCCGCGCCCGCCTCCTCGCGGATCTCGATGTTGGCGCCATCCAGCGTGCCGATGGTGAGCGCCCCGTTCATCATGAACTTCATGTTGCCGGTGCCGGAGGCTTCCTTGCCGGCGGTGGAAATCTGCTCCGACAGGTCGGTGCCGGGGCAGATCACTTCCATCGCCGACACCCGGTAGTCGGGAAAGAAAACCAGTTTCAGCAAGCCCTTCGTGGCGGGGTCGTCGTTGATCACCTTGGCCACCGAGGCCACCAGCTTGATGATGCGCTTGGCGAGCATGTAGCCGGGGGCGGCCTTGCCGCCGATCAGTACGCAGCGCGGCGTCCAGTCTGTCGTGTCGCCGCGCTTGATGCGGTCGTAGAGGTGAATCACGTGCAGCACGTTGAGCAGCTGGCGCTTGTATTCGTGGATGCGCTTCACCTGCACGTCGAACAGGGCGCCGGTATCGAAGACGATGCCGCAGTCGCGCTCAACCATCTCTGCCAGGCGCGCCTTGTTGGCCTGCTTGACGGCGCGCCACTCGGAGCGGAATGCCGCATCGTCGGCGTGAGGAGCGAGCTTGCGCAACCGGGTCAGGTCGGTGACCCAGCCGTCGCCGATGGTGCGGGTAATCAGATCGCTCAGGCCGGGGTTGCTCCAGGCCATCCAGCGGCGCGGCGTGACACCGTTGGTCTTGTTGTTGAACTTGTTCGGCCAGAGCTCATAGAAATCATGGAACAAGTGGCGCTGCAGCAGGTGCGAGTGCAGCTCGGCCACGCCGTTGACCGAGGCGCTGGCCACCACCGCCAGATAGGCCATGCGAATCTGCGGTTCGCCCCCTTCCTCGATGATCGACATGCGTCGCTGCCGGTCGGTGTCCCCCGGCCAGCGCTGCGCCACTTCAGCCAGGAAGCGGGCGTTGATCTCGTGAATGATGTCGAGCAGGCGCGGCAGCAGCCGGCCGAACATGCTGACCGGCCATCTCTCCAGCGCTTCCGGCAGCAGGGTGTGGTTGGTGTAGGCGACGGTGCGGCGGGTGATGTCCCAGGCCTGATCCCAGCCCAGGCCGTGTTCGTCCATCAGCAGCCGCATCAGCTCCGGCACCGCGCAGGTAGGGTGGGTGTCGTTGAGCTGGAAGCAGTTCTTGTCGGCAAAATTCTCAAAATTGCTGCCCTGGGCGTTGACCCAGTTGCGCAGCACGTCCTGCAGGCTGGCGGATGCCAGGAAGTACTGCTGCCGCAAGCGCAGCTCCTTGCCGTTCTCGCTGGCGTCGTTGGGGTAGAGCACCATGGTGATGTTCTCGGCGCCGTTCTTCGCCGCCACCGCCTCGGTGTAGCTGCCGGCATTGAATTCGGACAGGTCGAATTCGTCGGTGGCGACGGACTTCCACAGGCGCAGCGTGTTGACGGTGCCGTTGCGGTAGCCGGGGATGGGGATGTCGTAGGGCACCGCTATCACGTCCTGGGCATCCGTCCAGCGGGCGTGCAGGCGACCGTCTCGGTGATAGTATCTGGTGCAGCCGCCGAATTTGACCCGGACGGTGTGCTCGGGGCGTTCTATTTCCCAGGGATTGCCGTCGCGCAGCCAGTGGTCGGGTTCTTCCAGCTGGTGGCCGTTGTCGATTTTCTGGCGGAACATGCCGTACTCGTAGCGGATGCCGTAACCCACCACCGGCAATTGCAGCGTCGCGCAGCTGTCCAGGAAACAGGCCGCCAGGCGGCCCAGGCCGCCATTGCCCAAGCCCGCGTCGTGCTCCTGGTCGGCGATTTCCTCCAGCACCAGGCCCAGCTTACGCAGCGCCTCCTCGGTGGGCTTGTCCACCTCCAGATTCAGCATCGCGTTGCCCAGCGCCCGCCCCATCAGGAATTCCAGCGACAGATAGTAGGTGCGCTTGCAGCCTTGTTCCTCATAGGCGTACTGGGTGTTCTTCCACCGCTCCACCAGGCGGTCGCGCAACGACAGCGAGAGCGAGGTGTAGACATGGTAGGCGGACAGACTCATCCTGTCCCGCCCCAGGGTGTGGCTGAAGTAGCGGCGGAAATCGTTGACGATGCTCTCGGCGTCCATGCCCAGGGCAGGCAGCTCGGTAATCCCCGGTACGGGCTTGCTGATGATTAGCGGTTCGGTATGAATGGCGGGTTCTCCCTGGCGGGTAATGGGTTGTCGCAACGAATGCGGTTAAGAAGCAGATTATTCCAGTCTGCGTTCATGCGCCAATAATTCGTGTGATTTCGGCGAGAAGCTGGTCTGAGTATTTTACTGATGTTGACCCAGCGGATTCAACCTGATTGCGGCTAATTTGTCAGAATCAGGCCAAGGCAAAGTGGCAGAATGTGCCGGGCAGCGGTATTCTTCTGTGTGTCGCGGAGGGAATCAGATAAAACCCCGCTGAATCAGGTGGTTGCCAGTCGATCGCACATCACCGTCAGGGTGAGTCAAACAATGAAGTCAACGCATTGAAATATCTGTGTAAATCTGTGTTCATCTGTGGATAAAAGCGGTTTTTAGGATTATAGGTTCAATCGCCCATGTTGGTGCCGACGTGGCGTGCGCTTAGCACCCAGGGGTGGTCGGGGGGAACGGTTTTGACTTTCCCGGCGACTTCCTCCAGTTTTACGGCTCGGGTGCCGTCTCCTTTGGCGGCGACCATGACGCCATAGCGACCCTGATGAATCAGGTCGGTGCAGGCTGTTCCCAACCGGGTGGCAAGCAGACGGTCGGCCGCGGAGGGGATGCCGCCGCGCTGCAGGTGGCCGAGGATGGTGATGCGGGATTCGAGCCCGGTCAGCAGTTCGAGCTGTTTGGCGAGACGCACCGTTTTCTCTGCATATTGGGTTTCCGGGATGCCCTCTGCCTCGGCCTTCTTGCCGGGCTTCTGTTTTGAGCCGGCTTTTTTCTTCTGCGCGGCCAGCATGTCCGCATGCTCCTGCTTCGAAATCGCGCCTTCGGCGACGGCAACGATGCTGAACGGCTTGCCGCGGCGGCTGCGCTCGCGGATCGCCTCGGCTACGCTGGCCACCTCGTAGGGGATTTCAGGAATCAGGATGACATCGGCGCCGCCGGCAATGCCTGCGCCCAAGGCCAGCCAGCCTGCCCGGTGGCCCATGATCTCCACCACGATGATGCGG
>JAIOJM010000100.1 GCA_019911785.1 Sulfuricella sp.
GCTTCATGGTGCTGGAGCCACGCTCCAACACCATGAAGCTGGGCGTGATGAAGGATGCGCTGCCCGGCAGCCTGAAAGACGCCGACCAGGTGTTCTGCTACGGCGCCAACCTGGGCTGGGATGCCGCCGCCGCGCTGGCCCCGCTGGGCGACAAGGCGCAGGCTTTCGACGACCTCGATGCCCTGGTGGCCGCCGTGACTGCCGTCGCCCGTCCCGGCGACCATGTGCTGGTGATGAGCAACGGCGGCTTCGGCGGCGTGCATGAGAAGTTGCTGGCAGCGCTGGCGGCATGACAGGGAAAATCCAGGTCTTTCAATTAACCGCAAAGGACGCAAAGGCACGCGAAGGAATGCAATCCTTTGTTTTCCCTTGCGGACCTTTGCGTCCTTTGCGGTAGAACACTTAAATGAACATCCTTTACGAAGAAGACGGCGCCATCAAGGTAGCCAGCGTCATGGCCGACAACACCTCGTCCTTACAGGTGGAAACGCCGCACGGCAAGCGCTCCAAGATCAAGGCCGCGAACGTGCTGCTGCGCTTCGAGACGCCGGCCATCGCCGGATTCATGGAGGCGGCCGAAACGGCGGCGGCGGAACTCGATCCGATTTTCCTGTGGGAATGTTGCGGCGCCGAGGAATTCGGCTTTGCCGACCTGGGGCGCGAATATTACGGCCATGCGCCGTCCCCGGTCGAGGCTGCGGCGGTGGCGCTGAAGCTGCATGGCGCGCCGATGTATTTCTACAAGAAGGGCAAAGGCCGCTACAAGGCCGCGCCGGAGGAAAACCTCAAGGCCGCGCTGGCTTCCGAGGAGAAGAAGCGCAAGCAGGCGGAGACCATTGCGGCGCATGCGGCGGAACTGGTCGCGGGACGCCTGCCCGCAGCCTTCACCCCGCAAATCGTGGAGTCCCTGCTGTACGCGCCGGACAAGAACACGCTCGAATTCAAGGCGCTCGACAAGGCCTGCGCCGAAACCAATCTCAACCCGGTCAAGCTGCTGGACCATTGCGGCGCGATTCCTTCCGCCCGCGATTTCCATCTGAACCGCTTCCTGCGCGAGCATTTCCCCGAAGGCACCGGCTTTCCGGAAATCACTCTTCCCCACCCCCAGGGTGACCCCGCGCATTCGGATGCGACGGCCTTCAGCATCGACGATGCCGCCACCACCGAGATCGACGACGCCTTCTCGATCAAGCGCCTGGATAACGGCAACTGGCGCATCGGCGTGCATATCGCCGCGCCGGGGCTGGGCTTCGAGCCGGGCGACCGCCTCGATGAAATCGCCTCGCGGCGCCTGTCCACCGTGTACATGCCGGGGCAGAAGATCACCATGCTGCCGGAGGCCCTGGTGGAACGCTACACCCTGGCCGCCGGCCGCCGTTGCCCCGCGCTGTCGCTGTATCTCGAAGTGACGCCGGAATTCGCCGTGGTCGGCCGGGAGAGCGCGCTGGATCACGTCGAAATCGCCGCCAACCTGCGCCACGAAGCGCTGGAGCCGGTGTTCAACGGCGCCTCCGTGGTCAGCCGGGAGGGCGATTATGCCTGGAAGGACGAGCTGCTGCTGCTGTGGGATTTCACCACCAAGCTCAAGGAAGGCCGGGGCAAGGGGGAAGGCAGCCGGAATTTCCCGGACTACAATTTCGCGGTGGTGGACGATCGCGTTTCGATTACCGAGCGCCACCGCGACACCCCCATCGACCGCGTGGTGTCGGAGCTGATGATTCACACCAACGCCACCTGGGGCAAGGAGTTGGCGGAAGCCGACTATGCCGGCATCTACCGCAACCAGGAAGGCGGCAAGGTGCGCATGAGCGTGTCGCCGGGCGCGCACCAGGGCTTGGGGGTGACGCATTACATGTGGTCGAGCTCGCCGCTGCGCCGCTACGTCGATCTGGTCAACCAGCGCCAGCTGATCGCCCGGCTGGAAGGCAAGCCGGCCCCCTACGGCAACCGCGACGAGCGCCTGCTGATCGCGATGCGCGATTTCGACCTGGCCTACGAAGCCTACGGCAACATCCAGGACCAGATGGAACGCTACTGGTGTTTGCGCTGGCTGCAACAGGAACAGGTCAGCGAAACCGGCGCGGTGGTGGTGAAGGAAAACCTGGTCAAGCTCGACCACCTGCCGCTGTTCATCCGTGTGCCGCTACTGCCCGAAGTGCCCCCGGGCAGCCGGGTGGCGATCGAGGTGTCGAAGGTGGACTTGCTCGAGGTGACGTGCCAGTGCCGCTATGTCGGCCCCATCGAAGAGTAATTCGAATGTCTCTTTCACCGCAAAGGGCGCAAAGGTACGCGAAGGAAAAACGAGATATGGGGTACCTTGCGATCCTTTGCGCCCTTTGCGGTCATAGGTTTTTTTCGGGGTGATGGCAGCCCCCGTTTTCTGCTAAACTGGTTTTGCTTTGGCAAATCATCAAGTTCTCATCTCTCTGGGCCGCTACGCGCGGCTGAACCAGTCCGATCGCCTCGGACTGGTGCTGCTGATTTCCATCACCCTGCATTTGCTGGCGGTGTTCGGCGTGACCTTCAAGGCGCCGGAGATGAAAAAATCGGGTACCGCCACTTCCCTCGAAGTGGTGCTGGTCAACAGCAAATCCTCCTCCCGGCCGGTCAAGGCCGATGCCCTGGCGCAGGCCAATCTCGACGGCGGCGGCAACACCGATGCCGAGCGCCAGGCCAAAAGCCCGCTGCCGGTGCTGGACCGGCGCCAGCAGGAGTCGGAAGCAGTGCAGAAACAGCAGCAGGTCAGCCAGCTGGAGCAGCAGGCCCGACTCCTGATGACCCGGGTCAAATCCACTCAACATGTCGAGCCGATGCCTGCCAAGGTTAAGCCCGCCGAAGCGCCGACAGAAAAGACGGGCTCCGAGCTGGCGATGAAAAGCCTTGAGGCCGCCCGCCTGGAAGCGCAGATTTCGCGGGACTGGGAGGCCTACCAGAAAAAACCCAAGCGCAACTTCGTCGGCGCGCGCACCCAGGAATACCGCTTCGCTCGCTACGCCGAGGATTGGCGGGCCAAGGTGGAAAAAGTCGGCAACCTGAATTACCCTGAAGAAGCGAAGCGGCAAAAAATTTACGGCAGCCTGACACTCACGGTGATCATCAAGGCGGATGGAAGCTTAATGAGTGTCGAAGTGACGAAACCCTCCGGACACAAGGTGCTGGACGAGGCGGCCATCCGCATCGTCCGCCTGGCAGCGCCCTATGCGGCCTTCCCCGAGGATCTCCGCAAGGATACCGATGAGTTGGGTATCGTGCGCACCTGGACTTTTACCCGCGCCGACCAGTTGGGCACTTTTGCCGACTAGCCT
>JAIOJM010000101.1 GCA_019911785.1 Sulfuricella sp.
CGTAAACAATATGTAATCGATTCGAACTTCACTGATCGCCCATCTTCTGGTAAGCTTCTGCCCACACTAAACGCTCAGGGAAGTCATGCAAAACAACGAGATCGGTATTTTAGCGCAAAAGCCGTTTCTGCAAGAACGAAAATTAAGCCTGCGCTGGCTGGTAGCTGTTTCCAGCCTGCCCTTATTCGGCATCGTTGCCGCCTTCGGTATTGCCCCGGAAACACAAACGCGCCAGATTCCTGTCCACACCGTCATTGAAAACCTGCAACTTCCCAGTGCCGCCACGCCTTCCGACATCGCCGGCAACTTCTGGCACGAAGAAAGAATTCAGCGCGGCGACACAATGTCAGCCCTGCTGGACCGCCTCAACGTCAATGATGAGGACATCAGCGGATTCCTGCAGAGCGCAAGGGATTCAAAATCTCTACGTCAACTGATTCCCGGCCGAATAGTCCGCGCCCAGACCGACTCGGAAGGCAATCTCCTCTCCCTGCAGTACATCAGCAGCAGCGAATCCATGCTGAAGGTAGAGAAACAAGCCGGGGAGTTCAAGGCCAGCGATGAGGCGGTGCCGCTCGAGGCACGCCTGATGATGAAATCGGCGGAAATCAAAAGCTCATTGTTCGGTGCAACCGATGCCGCCAATATTCCAGACAATATCGCCACGCAAATCGCCGATATTTTTTCGTCGGACATCGATTTCCACAGCGACCTGCAAAAAGGCGACAAAGTCACTGTCGTCTACGAATCATTCTACAACAAGGGCGAGCTGATCAAGACCGGTCGCGTAGTTGCCGCGGAATTCATCAACAGCGGCAAGAGCTATCGCGCGGTTTATTTCCAGGATCGCGAAGGCCGTGGCGGCTATTACACGCCAGAGGGCAAAAATCTGCGCAAGGCATTCCTGCGCTCCCCCCTGGAGTTTTCCCGAATTACCTCAGGATTCACCTCGGCCCGCTTCCACCCGGTGCTAAAAGAATGGCGCGCCCATAAAGGCATCGACTACGGCGCACCGACCGGCACTCGCGTGAAAGCGGTAGCAGACGGCACCGTCGCCTTCATCGGCAAGCAAGGCGGCTATGGCAACCTGCTCATACTGCAACATCAAGGCCAATACAGCACGGCTTATGGCCATCTTTCCGCCTTTGCGAAAGGCTTGCGCAGAGGCAGCAAAGTCAACCAGGGTGATGTCGTCGGCCAGGTCGGCATGACCGGCATTGCGACCGGTCCACATCTGCACTACGAATTCCGCATCGCCGGTGTACAGCGTAATCCTTCGAGCATTGCCATGCCGACCGCCTTCCCCATCGCCGCTCAGTACAAGACCGATTTCAACAAGATGGCCGAGAATCTGGCAATGCGTCTAAATCTGCTGAAGAATACCAATCTGGCCTCGCTCGACTAAATTTTGGGTCATCCGGAATACTATGTCGGGCTAATGTCCGGCACCAGTCTCGACGGTATTGATGCAGTTCTGGCTGCTTTCGAAAACGATACCTGCAAACTGCTGCACAGCCAGTTCATCCCTTTTGACGAAGCACTACGTGTCGAGCTGCTTGCACTAAACAGCGCGGGAACAAATGAACTCGAACGTGCTGCTCTGGCGGCAAACGAACTGTCGCGCCGCTATGCAGCGGCAGTCCAGGCACTGCTGGGGAAAGCGGAAATCCAGGCCGGGCGAGTAAAGGCCATCGGCTGCCACGGACAAACCGTGCGCCACCGCCCAGACTTCGGATTCACCATTCAGCTTGCAAATCCGGCGTTGCTGGCCGAACTGACCGGCATCGCCGTGGTCGCCGACTTCAGGAGCCGCGACATCGCTGCCGGCGGACAGGGTGCGCCGCTTGTGCCGGCTTTTCATGCTGCATTGTTCCGCCATCCGGAACGCCACCGTGTCATCGTCAACATTGGCGGCATCAGTAACCTGACCAGCCTGCCGCCCCGCGGCGGGGTGATCGGCTTCGACTGCGGGCCCGGCAATCTCTTGCTGGATGCCTGGACCACCCGGCACCTGGGCCAGCCCTATGACAAAGATGGCGCATGGGCGGCAAGCGGCCAGCCTATCCCGGAATTGCTGCGGCGACTCCTCACCGAACCGTTCTTTGCCGCGCCCCCGCCCAAAAGCACTGGCCGCGATCTGTTCAACCTGCCTTGGCTGGAGCACTTCCTGTCTCCCGATTTTGCCCCGGCCGATGTTCAGGCTACGCTGCTTGAGCTGACCGTGAAAGGGATTGCATCTGCCATCCTGGAGCATTGCAGCACAGCCAGCGAGATCTACCTGTGCGGAGGAGGCGCCCATAACGGAACACTGGTGCGCAGACTGAAGCAATCCCTGCCCAACAGAAGCGTCGCGCCAACCGATGACTTGGGCGTGAATGCAGACTGGGTGGAGGCTTTTGCCTTTGCCTGGCTTGCCAGGCAGGCATTTCATGGAAATTCCGGCAACCTGCCGGAGGTGACGGGGGCGAAAGGCGCGCGCATCCTCGGCGCGATCTACCCGGCTTGAAAAGACAAAAGGGGCTTGCGCCCCTTTTGTCTTGCCTGCTCCCTCTCCTCAATCCTCTCCCGTCTCGCCGGATTGAGCAGCTTGCTGCCAATCCCGGCGGGGACACTCCTCGCGGGTGCGAGGGAGAGGGGGCAAACGAGAGATCGCAAGGGTCTTCACCGTGGTTGTATTCCGCTGAAGCGGAACAACACACGCGAAAGGGCGCTTGTTTTGGTCGAACGGTTTACGCTGAAAAAGACGAGCCGCAACCGCAGGTGGTGGTAGCGTTCGGGTTCTTGATCACGAACTGCGAACCCTGCAAGCCTTCCTGGTAATCGATCTCGGAGCCCGCCAGATACTGGAAGCTCATCGGGTCGATCAGGAGGGCAACGCCGTTCTTCTCCACCGTGGTGTCATCCTCGTTGGTTGTCTCATCGAAGGTAAAACCATACTGGAAGCCGGAGCAACCGCCGCCGCTGACGAACACGCGCAGCTTCAGACCCGGTATGCCTTCCTCGTCGATCAGCTGCTTCACCTTGGCTGCCGCGCTGTCGGTAAAGTTCAGCGGGCTGGGCATTTCAGTCACTGCATTCATTCTGTATCTCCTTAAAAAAACTAATGCGACTAATTATCCTATAGTTGAGTTATTTAGTCAATTACTCGAAACCGGCTGAATTTCCCCCGGCGGCACCTTCCTTGTGCATTTCCAGCGACGTGCATCTCCAGAGTTGAGCAGAACACGTCACCTGTGACACGGGGTTTCGATTACAGTTCCCCATATTCCTGCGCCCGCACAGGAGCCGCCACAGTGCCATTAGTTGATATCCCTCCTTCAATTGGGCGTTCCCATGCCGCAACTGCACCGTGATCCAGCCTCATCATGGCAGCAGCGGAATCTGCTCCAGGCCCCTATTTTCCGGCAAATCAAACAGCAGGTTCATATTTTGCACGGCCTGTCCGGCCGCACCTTTGGTCAGATTGTCGATAACAGACAGCACCACGGCGACATCACCGCCCTGCGGCCGATGCACGGCAATGCGGCAGAAGTTGCCGCCGCGCACCGAACGTGTCTCTGGATGCGCACCCGCGGGAAGCACATCGACGAAATATTCATTGGCATAGCGCTTCTCATAGAGCGCCTGCAAATCCACTTCAGCGGTCAGGCGTACATACAGGGTGGCGTGGATACCGCGAATCAGCGGCGTCAGATGAGGCACGAAAGTCAGTTGCACCGGCTTGCCCGCTACGAGAGCAAGCCCCTGACGAATCTCCGGCAGATGGCGATGCCCCGCCACGGCATAAGCCTTGAAGTTGTCGGCGGCCTCGCTGAACAGGGCAGCCACCTCAGCCTTGCGGCCCGCACCGGACACCCCCGACTTGCAATCAGCCACCAGAGACCCAAGATCCGCCACACCCGCCTCGATCAAGGGAAGAAAGCCAAGCTGCGCCGCAGTCGGATAACAACCGGGGTTGGCGATCAAACGCGCCTTCCTGATTTGCTCGCGGTTGAGCTCGGGCAGGCCGTACACTGCTTCGGCAATCAGGTCAGGGCAGGCATGCTGCATGCCGTACCACTTTTCCCACAACGCCACGTCCTTGATGCGAAAATCCGCCGCCAGATCGATGACGCGCACACCGGCGTCGAGCAATTCGCGCGTTTCCTGCATGGCGATGCCGTTAGGCGTAGCAAAAAACACCACGTCGCAGGATTTCAACGGCGCATCGGCTGGGTCGACAAATTTCAGCCCCACCCTGCCGCGCAGATTGGGAAACATGTCGCTCACCGCCATCCCCGCTTCCTTGCGCGAGGTAATGGCCGCCAACTCGACATCCGGATGCTGGGCCAGCAGGCGCAGCAATTCCACCCCGGTATATCCCGTACCACCTACGATTCCAACCTTGACCATATTGTTTCAGACCTCGATGTCGAATTTGTTGATGATAATAACCCTGCCGCCAATAGGCAACAAAAAAGCCGCCAAAGGGGCGGCTTTTTTGCGATTGCAGCAGCGATTAACGCTTGGAGAACTGCTTGCGGCGACGCGCTTTGCGCAGACCGACTTTTTTCCGCTCGACTTCGCGCGCATCACGAGTCACCAGACCTGCGGCACTCAAGGTGGGCTTCAGCGCCGCATCGTAATCGATCAGTGCACGCGTGATGCCGTGACGCACTGCACCGGCCTGGCCGGATTCGCCGCCGCCATGGACGTTGACCATAATGTCGAACGTGCCTTGATGGCTGGTCAGCTCCAGCGGCTGACGCACAACCATGCGGCCGGTTTCGCGCGAAAAGAAAATATCCACAGGCTTGTCGTTGACGACGATGTCGCCTTTGCCAGGCTTCAGAAACACGCGTGCAACGGAAGACTTGCGTCGACCCGTGCCGTAGTAGTAGGTGCCGATCATGATAATCCCTTAAATTTCGAGTACTTTGGGTTGCTGCGCGCTGTGCATGTGCTGCGCGCCTTTGTAAACTTTCAGCTTACGGAACATGGCGTAACCCAGCGGGCCTTTCGGCAGCATGCCCTTGACCGCTTTTTCCAGTGGGCGCTCCGGGAAACGGGCGTGCATCTTGGCGAAAGTGGTGCTGATAATACCGCCGGGATAGCCGGTATGGCGGTGGTACACCTTACCTTCGGCCTTGTTGCCGGTGACGCGCAGCTTGTCCACGTTGATCACCACGATATAATCGCCGGTATCCACGTGCGGCGTATACTCGGGCTTATGCTTGCCGCGAAGACGCGATGCGATTTCGCTGGCCAGACGGCCCAAAACTTTGTCGGTGGCATCCACCACGTACCAATCACGTTTTACTTCGTGATCTTTTGCAGAAAAGGTTTTCATGCAGAAATTCCGGTTGCTGTATCAGAGAAAGACGCGCATTTTATGTCAAGACCGCAGTGACTGTCAAACGTTTGTCGCTAACAAGTTTATCACTATCGCGGTGCTATAATTTCGCGGCTGAATAACTGACAAAAAAGGGAATCTCATGCAGGCAAGGGTCAAATGGGTGGAAGACGCCAGCTTTCTCGGCATTACCGACAGCAACCACGCCGTTCTGATGGACGGCCCGCCCGATGCCGGCGGACGCAACCTCGGGCCGCGTCCGATGGAAATGCTGCTGCTCGGCGCCGGCGGCTGCACCGCTTTCGATGTCGTGGCGATCCTGAAAAAGAGCCGCCAGGCCGTCAGCGGTTGCGAAGTTTCTATAGAAGCCGAGCGCGCCGACAAGGAACCCAAGGTCTTCACCAAGATGCATTTCCATTTCACGGTGCGCGGCAAGGGTGTCAAACCGGAACAGGTGGAGAAGGCTATCAAGCTGTCAGCAGAGAAATACTGCTCGGCGTCGATCATGCTGGGGAAAACCGCCGAGATCACCCATGATTTCGAGATCGTGGAAGAGTAAAAAACTCTCCACCGCAGAGACGCTAAGGCGCAAAGAAAATCGAATTTCTTTGCGCCTCCGCGCCTCTGCGGTTAATCTTTAAACCCTGAAAGCAGTTGCAGTCATCACCTTGGCGGAAAGCTTCATCGCCAGCTTCACCGGCGCGGGCAGCTCCGCCCCGCCATGCTCCAGCGCCGTGGTGGCGTGTCGGGCCTCATCCTCTTTCATCTGTTCGACAACCGCACGGCTTTTTTCATCACTGGCCGGCAGGCGCTGCAAGTGGCCCTCCAGATGGCGAACCACCTGCCGCTCGGTTTCGGCCAGAAAACCCAGATTCCATTTGTCACCCAACGCGCCGGCCAGCGCGCCGATCGCCAGCGAACCGGTATACCAAACGGGGTTAAGCAGGCTTTTGCGTCCGCCCAGATCACTGATGCGGCTTTCGCACCAGTTCAGGTGCTCGGTCTCCTCGCTGGCAGCCTGTTTCAGGGCTTGCTGAATTTCGGGATGGCGCGCCGTCAGTGCCTGCCCCTGGTACAGAGCCTGCGCGCAGATCTCGCCGCTGTGGTTCACGCGCATCAGCGCCGCCGCCAGGCGTTTCTCCTCCTCGCCCATTTCGGCTTCGGCCAGGCTCTTTCCCGGCAACGGGCGCGTGGTTCGCGCCGGTGCAAGCAGGGTGCGCAAGCCTTTGTCGAATTCCACGATCAAGTCATCGATCTTTATCATTATCAAACCCCATTTGTCGGGCCAGCAAAGTTATTGGGTGCACCACTTCGATTTCGATTCCTGCCGCCTTCAGTCCAGCCGCCAGATGCATGGCGCAACCGATGTTGGAAGACACCAGAATCCGCGCACCGCTGGCCTTTACTGCCTCTATTTTATCAGCAAGCAAGCTTGCCGCCATATCCGGCTGAGTCAGGAAATAGGTTCCTGCCGCACCGCAGCACTGGTCGTTCCCCGCCAGGGGCACAACCGTCGCGCCGGGAATGCGGCGCAACAGGTCATAGGGCTTGCCCTGGCAATGCAGCACATTTCGCATCAAACAGGGCTCATGCATCGCCACCTTTTCTGCCAGCGGCGCAATTCCCGCTTCTTCCCATCCTCCAGCCTCGCCCAGGAATTCGCTGATGTCCCGCACCCTGCCCGCGAAATCCTGCGGATAGTTTTTCAATGCCGTGCCGCAACCGGTGGCGGTCGAGATCACTGCCTCCATATCCACCCCCGTGTATGCCCGGAGATTCTGCTCCTCGAACACACGCACCTTCTCCGGCTCGCCCAGACTCGCATGCATGGCACCGCAACAGCCCTGCCGGGGCGGCACATGCACGGTATAGCCCAACCGGTTAAGCACAAAAATCGAAGCCGAGAGGGTTTCGACGTCCGCAACTCTAGCCACACAGCCGAGAAACAACCCCACCTCGCCACGCACCTTGCCTGCGGCCGGATAAACCGCCTTCCAGACTGGCTGTGGCCTCAGCGGCGGCAGCCGTGTCGCGATCCGCACCAGACCGAACTGCATCAACCAGCCAGCCTTGCCCGCCATAGCCTGCCAAGTGCGCAACACACCGCCCACCAGACGCATCATGGCTGGCTTCGTTACCACCCCATCCAATAGCACGAGCCGCCCCAGACGCTGCCACACGCTGCGCCGGCGAGACTTCTCCACGATGCCCCGCACTCCGTTGATCAAACGCCCATATTCCACATTATTCGGACAGACATTCTCGCAGGCCCGACAGGCAAGGCATAAATCGATATGCGCCTGAAACCGCTCATTCGCCGGAATACGCCGCTCCAGCACGCCCTG